>NZ_JBHYDW010000002.1:36084-92157 GCF_051860475.1 Elioraea sp.
ATGTGAACCAGTACGTTTTGGGGGGCTTTTTGTATCGGGTCTATGCCCAGGCGGATGCCCAGTATCGCTCTGACCCCCAGGCGATTGACCAGTTGTATGTGCGCTCGGGGCGCAGCCTCGGCAGGTTCGCCTCGATCGCCGCGCGGTGCCGCTCATAGCGCGGCGGCAGCATCAGCCGCGACCCCAGCGCCTCGACAGGCTCGTCGATCGCGAAGCCCGGATCGTCGGTCGCGATCTCGAACAGCACCCCGCCCGGCTCGCGGAAATAGGTCGAGCGGAAGTAGTTCCGGTCCTGCTGCGGGGTGACGCGGATGCCGTGCGGCGTCAGCACCGCCGTCGCCGCCGCCTGCGTGGCATCGTCGGCGGCGCGGAACGCCACGTGGTGGACCACGCCGGCACCCATCGAGCCCGACCAGAACCCCCTGGTCGCGCGCAGATCGACGATCCGCCCCAGCCCCTCGCCCGGATGGACGAAGCGCTGCCGTGTTCCCTCGATCGGGCCGGGCTCGTAGCCGAGCACCTCGGTCAGCACCCGCGCCGTCCCGGCGGGGTCCTCCACCCAGAGCGTGATACCGCGGAAGCCGCGGATCGCGTGCTCGGCCGGGACGCCCTCCGCCGCCCAGCCGGGCAGACCGGCGGCCGCCTCGTCCTCGACCAGTTCCAGCATCAGACCGTCATGGTCCTTGAACGAGATCAGCCGCTCGCCGAACCGTTCCGACGGCCCCTCGACCGCGAGGCTGAGGCCCGCGAGCCGCTCCTGCCAGAAGCCGAGCGCGCCGGACGGGATCGCGAAGGCGATCTCCTCCGCCTGGCCGGTGCCGTGCCGCCCGGCCCGCGCCCCGACATAGGGGAAGAAGGTCAGGATCGTGCCCGGCGAGCCGGTCTCGTCGCCGTAATAGAGATGATGCACGCCCGGATCGTCGAAGTTGACGGTCTGCTTGATCATCCGCAATCCGAGCGCGCCCTCGTAGAAGGCGAGGTTGCGGTCCGGCGCGCTGGCGATCGCGGTAATGTGGTGGATGCGTCCGATGGGGGTCATGTCAGCCTCCGTCGCGGGGATTGGCCCGCTGTTGCCGTCCAATGTCGGCGCGCTCGATGGAATGGTCAAAGAGCCGGCGACGATCCCGTCCATCGGCGCCGACGATCCAAGAGGGCAGGGTGATTGCGGGATCGCACCGAGCGCACCTCGCGCGTGCGGTACTGGCGGGAAGGACACGGCCTGGTGTAACCTCCGCGCAATACTAAGACGGGGACAGCATTCTTGGAGTGGCGCGTTGGCCCACGGCGGTCTTGGAGACGGAGCCACCGTACCGCCGCCCGACACCGGAACGGGTGAGGGCGAGCGGCGCATGCGCGGCCGCCACCTCGGCGGCGGCTGGCGCGTGATCGACGGCTGCCGCCTGGTCGCGGGCGGGACGCCGTTCGAGATCGTGCTCGCCCATCGCGAGCTCGGCCTCGCCCTGATGGAACTTGAGCCGCGCTGGACCCCGGGGGCCGAACAGCTGTTGCAGCAGCGACTTGCGGCGGCAGGGTTTGCCAGGCGCTTCCCGGGCCACATCCCCATCATCCACCGCCGGCTGCGGCGCGAGGACCTGCCCGAGCTGCCGATCGTGCTGACCGAAGCATTCAGCTGGCAGGACCCGCTGACGGTCGCTGCCGATTCGGATTGGATCGAGGGGCTTCGGGAGGCGTTGGGCGGGGACGATCTGGAGGCACCAACGCGTGCGCCCGGCCCCGCGGTAGCGGCCGTGGGCTCGCCATCCGGCGAGCCGGACGGGGCCACACCACGGGGCGGCCCCGTGGTGGAACCCGCTGCCGTGCCGGTTGCCCCTGCGGCACCACTCGCCGCGCTCGCGGCCGTGTTGGCGAAGCCGGATGTGACCCCGGCGCCGGCGAACGCGCCATCCGGGCCTGCCGCCGTGTCCCGGTCAGGTACTTCGCGCGGGCGACGGATCGGGATGGCGGTCGGCGGTGCCGCGATCGCCGCGGGAGTCGCGCTGGTGGTCGTGCTGGGCCAGCCGCGTACGCCCGAAAGCTCCGCCCCTGCTGCCGAGCCGCCGCGCGTCCAGCTTGCCGCGACCGCTGGACCGGCCGCTCCGGCGCTGGCGCAGTCGGCCGGCGCGGCGCCGGCGCCCGCCCCGGGCGAGAGCCGGGCGGAGCCCGCGCCTCGCGCTTCGGGGCAGGCCCGGGCGCCCGGCCGTCGTCCCGGTCTCGTCGACTGCGCCGGCGCCGGTGGCCGACCGCGCGGAGGTTGCGGCTCTGGCGGACCCTGCGGCCGAGGCGCCGCCGGAGCCGGTCGCGCCGTTTGCGGAGCCTGAGGCGCCGCGGTTGGAGCTGGCCGAGCAGGTGCTGGCGGCGCAGTTGTCGCCGGAGCCGGTCGCGCCGTTTGCGGAGCCTGAGGCGCCGCGGCTGGAGCTGGCCGAGCAGGTGCTGGCGGCGCAGTTGCCGCCGGAGCCGATTGCGCCGTTTGCGGAGCCCGAGGCGCCAAGGCTCGAGGCGGCTGAGCGCGCGCTCGCGGCCGCTGTCACCCCGCCGACCCCAACGCCCGTAGTCCCGCCCGTTGCGGTGCCGGCACCCGCGCCACCAGCGTCGGCACCGCAGGCGCCTGCAGCCGTCTCACCCCCCCTGCCGGCCGCGACAATCGAGTTGCTGCTGCGCCGCGGCGAGGACTTGATGCGGATCGGTGACGTCTCAGCCGCACGGCGGTTCTTCGAGCGCGCGGCGAATGGCGGCAGCGGCCTTGCCGCCCTTCATGCCGGGGGCACCTACGATCCGCGCGTGCTGCACGCCCTCGGCGCGCGCGGCATCCCGCCTGACCGTGCCGCCGCGCTCGCCTGGTATCGCCGCGCCGGCGCCATGGGCGTGGCGGAAGCCCAAGCCCGAATCGCAGCCCTGGAGGCCTCGCCGTGACCGAAACGTCCCGAACCCTGCCGCGCCGGACGCTGCTGGCATCCACCCTCGCAACGATCGCCGCCGCACCGGCCGTCGCCCAGACCAGCTGGGTGGAGCGCCTGAGCGGCCTCACCGCGCAGGCCAATCAGGGTACGGTCGGGATCATGGCCGGCGGGGTGGACGGAACCTACATCCGGATCGCCGCCGATCTGATGAATGTGCTGGACGAGGGCGACCGGATGCGCGTGGTCGCGATGCTCGGTCGCGGCTCGATCCAGAACATGCGTGACATCGTGCTGCTGCGCGGGATCGACATCGGCATCGTGCAGTCCGACGTGCTGGCCTTCGCGCGCCGCGAGCAGCTGCTGCCCGGGATCGATCGGCTGGTGCAGTACATCACCAAGCTCTACGACGAGGAGATTCACCTGCTCGCGCGGACGGACGTCGCGTCGGTGCGGGAGCTCGCCGGCACGACCGTCAATGTCGACGTGCGCGGCAGCGGCACGGCGATGACGTCGTCGCTGGTGATGGAAGCACTCGGCGTGCCGGTGCAGCTCGCGCATGACCCGCAGGACCTCGCGTTGACCAAGCTGCGCAACGGCGAGATCGGCGCGATGGTCTATGTGGCCGGCAAGCCTGCGCGGCTGTTCAGCGGCATCGCGCCCGGCAGCGGGCTCCGCTTCGTGCCGATCCCTGCCACGCCCGCGCTGCTCGAGACCTACCTGCCGTCCTCGCTGGTGTCGGCCGACTACCCGAACCTGATCCCTGCGGGCGGCGAGGTTGAGACGATCGCGGTCGGCGCGGTGATGGCGGTCTATGCGTGGCAGCCAGGGACGGAACGCTACCGGAAGGTCTCGCGCTTCGTACACGCCTTCACCCGGCGCTTCGACGAGTTCCTGCGCCCGCCGCGCCATCCGAAGTGGCGCGAGGTGAACCTCGCCGCGCAGGTGCCGGGCTGGACGCGGTTCGATCCGGGCCCGCCGCCGTCCTGACGCGTCATTCGCGCCGGCCGCGCAGCCAGAGCAGGCCGACCACCGCGACGATCACGAGCCCGGCCAGCGCGAGCGCCGAGACAGCGAACCCGGCGCCGAACCGCTCGGCCAGCGCGCCGGACAGCATCATGCCGATCGGCCCGGTGCCGATCGCCATGGTCACCAGCCCCAGCATGCGCGACCGCGCCTCGGTCGGCACTGCCGTCAGCACGAGCGTGGTCTGGAAGGTTCCGAACGCGGCGATGCCGATCCCGCCCACGACCAGCAGCAGGATCGCAAGCGCAAGCAGTGGCATCGCCGGCATCGCTGCGAGCGCCGCGAGGAAGCCGAGCGAGCCGCACAGGAAGGCGCGCGCCCCGTCCACGCGGTCGCCGAAGCGGGCGAGCATCAGCCCGCCGATCAGGGCGCCGGCCGGCTCGGCGGCGGCGAGGATACCGACCTCGAGCGGCGAGGCGTCGAACAGCGCCCGCCCGATCGGCGCGATCAGCGCGAGATACGAGAACGCGAGCATGTTCATCGACACGGTGATGCCAAGCACGCCGAGCACGGCCGGATGTGCGAGCGCGAGCGCGATCCCCTCGGCCAGGCCCCGCGTCACCGTGCCCAGGCGGAACGGCTGGACGGTCTGCCTCACGCCGACGCGCGCTGCCAGCACGATCGCAACCAGCGCGCCGCAGGCCGAGACCGCGAAGGCGCCGGCGAGCCCGAGCGTCTGGTAGGCGAGGCCGCCGAACACGGGACCCAGCATGCGCGTGGTCGCGTTGGTCATCGCGTCGAGCGCGATCGCGCGCGGCATCGCCGCCACGCCGGCGGACTCGGCGAGCATGCGCCGCCGCGTCGAGAGCTCGGTGGACCACAGCAGGCCCGAGACGAAGCTGCCGATGCCGATATGCCACGGATTGAGCACGCCAGCGCGGGCCAGCAGCGCCATCGCCACCGCATTGGCCAGGGTAGCGAGCAGCCCGAGTTGGAGCAGCCGGCGCCGGTCCACCGCCTCGGCGATCGCGCCAGCGATGGGTCCGAGCAGCAGCAGCGGCAGCGAGCGCGACGCCGCCATCAGCGCGACGATGCCGGCGGAGCCGGTGAGGTCGAGCACGTAGAGTCCGCTCGCCAGCAGTTCGAGCCAGCGCATGACGTTGGCGATCGCGCCGAGCAGCCAGAGACGGCGGTAGTCGGGCAGGCGCAGAAGCCCGATCACGCCGTCGGCGCGTTTCCCCCCGGAGGTCATTGACGTCAGTGTGCGCGGGCGCGGGCGATCCGGCCAGGGAGGCCGGCGCGCGGTCAGGGCGGGGCGGCTATGCGGCTTGGCGCGGCTCTGGCAGCGTGTGCGGCCGGCCGAGCCACGCATCGGCCGCGCGCAACGCGCGCTCGCAATAGGCGCGCTTGCGCTCGCGCCCCTTCGGCGCCTCGGCGAGCGGCGGAAACAGGCCGAAATTGATGTTCATGGGCTGGAACGTCTCGGCCTCCGCCCCGCCGGTGATGTGGGCGAGCAGCGCGCCGAGCGCAGTCTCCGGCGGCGGCGCTGAGAGAGCCTCGCCGCGCGCCTCCGCGGCGGCGAAGCGGCCGGCGAGCAGGCCGATCGCCGCAGACTCCACGTAGCCTTCGACGCCGGTGATCTGTCCGGCGAAGCGCACATGCGGCGCGGCCTTCAGCCGCAGCAGCGGATCGAGCAGACGCGGCGAATTCAGGAACGTATTGCGGTGCAGTCCGCCGAGCCGTGCGAACTCGGCGCGCTCCAGGCCCGGAATGGTGCGGAACACCCGCGCCTGCTCGGCGTGTTTCAGCTTGGTCTGGAACCCGACCATGTTCCAGAGCGTGCCCAGCGCATTGTCCTGGCGCAGTTGCACCACCGCCCAGGGACGCCGTCCGGTGCGCGGGTCGCGCAGGCCGACCGGCTTCATCGGCCCCCAGCGCAGCGTGTTGGGCCCGCGCTCCGCCATCACCTCGATCGGCAGGC
This sequence comes from Elioraea sp., assembly GCF_051860475.1. Lineage (NCBI taxonomy): Bacteria > Pseudomonadati > Pseudomonadota > Alphaproteobacteria > Acetobacterales > Elioraeaceae > Elioraea > Elioraea sp. Next base: position 41,926 of record NZ_JBHYDW010000002.1, read on the forward strand.
AGCCGTCGAAATAGGGCGTGGATGTCTCCCACACGTGGAACGCGGTCTTCTCCGACGCGAGCAGCGCGGTGATGAACGCCTCGTACTGCGTGCGGTCGAGCGGGCAGTTGATGTAGTCCGCCCCACCTCCTTTGTCGTAGCGCGACTGCATCCACGCGACCGACATGTCGATGCTCTCGCGATGCACGATCGGCGCGATCGCGTCGAAGAAGGCGAGCGCGTCCTCGCCGGTCGCGCGCCGGGTGGCCTCGGCGAGCCCGGGCGCGGTGAGCGGGCCGGTGGCGACGATCACGCTGCCCCAGTCGGCGGGCGGCAAGCCAGGCACCTCCTCGCGCACCACGGTGACGAGCGGGTGCACCGCCAGCATGCGCGTCACCTCGGCCGAGAAGCCGTCGCGATCGACCGCGAGCGCGCCTCCGGCCGGCAGGCGATGGGCGTCGCCCGCGCGCAGGATCAGCGAGCCCGCACGGCGCATCTCCTCGTGCAGGAGGCCAACCGCGTTGAACAGCGGATCGTCGGCGCGGAACGAGTTGGAGCAGACGAGCTCCGCGAAGCCGTCCGTGTGGTGCGCCTCGGTCATGCGCACGGGCCGCATCTCGTGCATCACCACGGGCACGCCCGTGGAGGCGATCTGCCAGGCGGCCTCGCTGCCCGCGAGGCCGGCGCCGACGACATGGACGGGGGTGCTCATGCGGGGGAGATAGACCTCGCGGGACCTCGGTTCAACGCGGCTGGACGGCCGCCCCGCGCGGTGTGAGTCTGGTCCCATGCCCGACACCGCCGCCGGCATCACGCCTTTGTCCTTGCCGCCGAGCATCCTGGCGACCGCCGCCCCGGCGATCCCGACCGCGCGCGGCTGGGCTGCCGTCTATCGCGGCGAGGCCGGCCCGGCGATCGACCTCACTCAGGCCGTGCCCGGATATCCGCCGCATCCCAACCTTCTGGCGCGGCTCGGCGAGGAGGCTGCGCGGACCGCGAATGCCGGCTACGGCCCGATCGAGGGGGAGGAACCCCTGCGCGCCGCCCTCGCCGCAGATCTGTCGCGTCGCTACCGCGACCCGCTCGATGCCGCCGATGTCGTGATCACCGCCGGCTGCAACCTCGCCTTCGTGATGACCATGATGGCGATCGCCGGACCGGGCTCGGCCGTGCTGCTGCCGGCGCCGTGGTACTTCAACCACCACATGGCGCTGACCATGCTGGGGATCACGACGATCCCGCTGCCCTGCCGGCCCGAGGACGGGTTCGTCCCCGATCCCGAGCGCGCCGCCGCGCTGATGGACGGCCGGGTTCGCGCGCTGGTGCTGGTGACGCCGAACAACCCGACCGGCGCGGTCTATCCGGCCGAGACGATCGCCGCCTTCGCCGCGCTCGGCCGAAGGCGTGGGATCGTGCTCGTGCTCGACGAGACCTATCGCGACTTCCTGCCGGGCAACGATCCGCCACACGCGCTGTTCGGCGACCCGGCCTGGCGCGATGGGCTGGTGCATCTCTACTCGTTCTCCAAGAGCTACTGCGTGCCGGGCCATCGTGTCGGCGCGGTCGTCGCCGGGCCTGCCATCCGCACGCAGCTGCTGAAGGTGCTCGACACGCTGCAGATCTGCGCGCCGCGCGCGTCGCAGGCGGCCCTCGCCTGGGCGGTGCCTGCGCTGATCGCTTGGCGCGAGGGCAACCGCGACGTCATGGCCGCGCGCGCGGCCGCGTTCCAGCGCGCTCTCGCGGCGGTTCCGGGCTGGCGCATCGATGCGCTCGGGGGCTACTTCGCCTATCTCCGCCTGCCCGAGGGCGCGCCGGACGCGTTGACGATGGCGGAACGGCTGGGCGCCGAGCATGGGCTCATGACGCTGCCGGGCCCGTTCTTCGGCCCTGGCCAGGAGCGGCACCTGCGCGTCGCCTTCGCGAACGCCGACGAGGCGACGATCGCGCAGGTGCCCGCGCGGCTCGGCTGATGGTGCGCGCATGGTCCCGCCGCGCCGTCCTGCTCTGCTGCGGCGCGGGGCTGGCTGCGTGCGAGCCGCGTGTCGCGCTTGACCGGGCCGGAGCGGCTCGGCTCGGCACGATTGGCGTCGTCACGCCCGCTGTCGCCGCGACGCCCGCCGCGCCGACCAATCTTCCCCTCATCGTGCCGTTCGGCTCGATCGGGCGGTTCGTCGACGCTGCGCTGGAGCGCGAGCGTGACCGGCGGCTCACGGAGGCGCTGCGCGCTTGGGGCTACCGCGCCGCGGAGCGGTGGACACTGCATCTGACACTGGCGCTCATGGAAGCGGGATACCGGCCCGTGGAGGTGCCGTCCGCGCGGTTCGATCTCGCCTTCCTTGCGCGCTACCCGCCCGTGGCAGTCGACGCCGTTCTCGACACGGTGGTGAGCGAGTATGGGTTCGTCGCCAACTTGCCGGAAGGTCCGTTCGTGCCCTTCGCGGCGGTGTCGGTGCGGCTCGCGGACCCGCGCGGCCGCGTGCTGTTCCAGGACCGGTTCGTGATGAACGCGCTGCGCCCCTTCGACGCGATCCCGGTCGCGGGCCCGTCGGAGCCTCGATTGGCGGGCGAGGGGCAGTTCGCGGCCGACGTCGATGGCGCCGTCGAGGGGGTCGACGCGGCGCTGTCCATGATGGCCGCGCAGGTGGCGGCGCGGCTGCGCTGAGGCGCGAGGGCGCGGCGTTCAGTACGCCGCGCCCCGGGTGCGATCGGCAAGGCTATTCGGCGGCGATCGCGTGAGGCGAGCGGTCCGCCCGCGTGCCGTGCGCGTCGAAGAACTGCTCGTCCTCGGTCGAGCCCGCGAGCGCGGTGGTGCTTGACCGCCCCGCGGTGATCGCCATCGAGACCGCGTCGAAATACCCGGTGCCGACCTCGCGCTGGTGCCGCGTGGCGGTGTAGCCCTCGGCCTCGGCGGCGAACTCCGCCTGCTGGAGCTCGCTGTAGGCTGCCATGCCGCGCTCGCGGTAGCCGCGCGCGAGGCGGAACATCGAGTAGTTCAGGCTGTGGAACCCGGCGAGGGTGACGAACTGGAACCTGTAGCCCATCGCGCCCAGCTCGCGCTGGAAGCGCTCGATCTGCCCGGGCGGCAGTTTCTTGGCCCAGTTGAAGCTCGGCGAGCAGTTGTACGCGAGCAGCTTGCCCGGGAACGCGCGGTGGATCGCGTCCGCGAATGCACGTGCCTCCTCCAGGTTCGGCTCGGAGGTCTCCCACCAGAGCAGGTCGGCATAGGGCGCGTAGGCGAGGCTGCGCGCGATCGCGTACTCGTTGCCGACACCGGGCTTGATGCGGAAGAACCCCTCGGCGGTGCGCTCGCCGGACAGGAACGGCCGGTCGCGCTCATCGATGTCGGAGGTGATGAGCTGCGCCGATTGCGCATCGGTGCGGCAGAGCAGCACGGTCGGCACCCCCTCCACGTCGGCGGCAAGCCGCGCGGCGGTGAGCGTGCGGATGTGGGTCTCGATCGGCACCAGCACCTTGCCGCCCATGTGACCGCACTTCTTCTCGGAGGCGAGCTGGTCCTCGAAATGCACGCCGGCCGCACCCGCCTCGATCATCGCCTTCATCAGCTCGAAGGCGTTGAGCGGGCCGCCGAACCCGGCCTCGGCATCGGCGACGATGGGCGCGAACCAGTGGGTGTCGTTCCGCCCCTCCATGCGCGCGATCTGATCCGCCCGGCGCAGCGCGCCGTTGATCCGCTTGACCACTGCCGGGACGGAGTTCACCGGATAGAGGCTCTGATCCGGATACATCTCGCCGGCGAGGTTCGCGTCCGCTGCGACCTGCCAGCCGGAGAGGTAGATCGCCTTCAGCCCCGCCTTCACCTGCTGCATCGCCTGGTTACCGGTGAGCGCTCCGAGCGTGTTCAGGTAGGGCTCGGCGTGCAGCAGGTGCCAGAGCCGGCGCGCCCCCATCTCGGCGAGCGTGTGGCGGATCCGCACCGAGCCGGCGAGCCGTTCAACCTCGCCCGGCGTGTAGTCGCGGCGTAGGCCGGCGAACCGCTCGGCCATCCACTCGGTGGTGCCGGGCGCGCCCTGGGGGGCGTAGCAGCAGGGGTAGTTCATCGTCGTCATGGGCGTTGAGCTCCTTGGCAGGCCTTCCGGGCCGAGTGGCCTTGAGTGAATGCTTGACACTGCACCTGCGAAAGCCAAGCGCATTCGCGCAATAAAATGAGTGAAGGCGTGTTCATATTTGCGGAAAGTGGCGCAAAGTCGTAAAGTTAGTAAATCCGAGCGCTCGAACGTGTCCGGACGAGGAGGCTCAAGATCGCCAGGAAACCACTGATCGGCCGCACCGTGCGGCGGCTGCGCACCGAACGGGGCCTGACCCAGCAGGCGCTCGCGGCCAGCCTCGGCATCTCGGCGAGCTACCTGAACCTGATCGAGCACGATCAGCGGGGCGTGACGGCCACACTCCTGTTGAAGCTCGCCCAGCTTTTCGCGGTCGACCTCGCCGCGCTGGGCGGGGCGGAGGAGCGCCAGACCGAGGCGCATCTGCGAGAGGCCTTCGCCGATCCGCTGCTCGGCGCCGACGCAGTGCCCGAGAGCGAGATCGCCGCCCTGGTGCATGCGGCTCCGGCGGCCGCGCGCGCCACCCTTGCGCTCTACCGCGCCTGGCGCGCCGCGCGCGAGGACGCCTCGGGGCTGAACCTGCCCTCGGGGCGGCGCATCCTGCTGCCGACCGAGGAGGCGCGCGACCACTTCGCCTCGCGCCAGAACCACTTCTCCGCCATCGAGGCTGCGGCCGCGGCGATCCACGCACAGCTCGGCGCTGCGCCGCCGGCCGAGATGAACCACGCGATCGCAGAGCGCCTGCGTCGGACGCACCGGATGCGCATCGCGGTCGGCGACCTCGCCGGCGCGCTCCGGCGCTACGACGCGGAGGCGCGCACGCTCCACCTTTCCGATCTGCTGCCGCGCGAGAGCCGCGGGTTCCAGATGGCGTTCCAGCTCATGCTGGTCGAGGCGCAGGACGCGGTCGAGCAGGAGGTGGCCGAGGCGCACCCGTCCTCGCCGGAGGCTGAGGCGCTGCTGCGTGTGGGCCTGCTCAACTACGCGGCCGGTGCGCTGCTGATGCCCTACGAGTCCTATCTGGCGGATTCGCGCACCCTGCGCCACGACGTCGATTCGCTGGCGGCACGCTTCGGCGTCTCGTTCGAGCAGGCCGCGCACCGGCTCTCGACGCTGAACCGCGAGGGCGCGCGAGGCATCGCCTTCCTGTTCCTGCGCGCCGATGCCGCTGGCAACGTCACCAAGCGCTACGCCGCCGCCGGGTTTCCGTTCGCGCGCTTCGGCGGCTCCTGCCCACGCTGGGTGCCGCACCTCGCCTTCGCCTCGCCCGGGCGCGTGCAAGTGCAGGTCGCGCGGTTGCCTGACGGCGCGACCTTCCTCTGCTTCGCCAAGGCGCTGGCCCGGCCGGCCGGGCCATGGCCTGAGCCGCCCGAGGTGCACGTGATCGCGCTCGGCTGCGACGTCGCACACGCCGGCAGGATCGCCTATGCCGACGGGCTCGATCTGGAACGCGCGGTCACAGAGATCGGCCTCTCCTGCCCGCTCTGCGACCGGCCGAACTGCCGCAGCCGTGCGTTTCCCGCGGTCGCGCATCGCCTGACGCTCGATCCGGCGGTGAAGGGCGAGGGCAAGTTCGGCTTCGCCCCGGTGCGGGCATGATCGGCGAGCGGGTTGCCTTCGAGGGCGGGGCGCCGGTGCTGACGGCGACGCAGATGGCCGCCGCCTTGGGGATCACCGAGGAGGAGCTCCGTGTGGAGCTGCGTGCGGGGCGCGTCCTGAGCGTGGTGGAGCGCGGCGAGAGCGAGGATGCGGGGCGGCTCCGCGCGCGGCTGCGCTGGCGCTCGCTTGAGGTCGTGTTCGTGGTCGGCGCCGACGGCACAGTGATCGCGATGACGCGCTCCGGCGCCTGGCGCCAGGCCCCGGAGCACGACACCCCCTGAAGCGCCGTCCTCAGCAGCGACCGGTTCGGGTCCCTCCCGCCGTCGGCTCAGCCTTTGAGGCGCTATGCCAATCCCTGACGCATTGACGAACCGGCTCGCGACATGGTCGCCTACATCCAGCGATCCAGGTCGTTGAGGGTCCTGCCGGGGCTTTCGATCGGAACGTCCATGACGCGATGCGCCAACCTCTCCCAGCGAAACCCGCGCGGTCCGTCGCGGCGCGTGGTCCTGGTGGGCGGCGGGCTCCTCGTTGCAGCCTGCGTCCCGGCGACGTTCCGATCCAAAATCGAACGCCTCACGCCCGGCGCGACGATCGTGCTGATGCCGCTCGATGTCGAGCTTTACGAGCTCTCGGCCGGAGGCATGCTCGAGCCCAAAGCAGACTGGACGGAAGCGGCGCGGCGGAACCTCGACGCGGCACTCGAGGCCGAGAAGAGGCAGCGCGGCCTGCGCTTTGATCGGTTCGACGATTCCCGCCTTTCAGTGTCGACGCGCGCCGAACTCGATCAGATCCAGCGCCTCCATGGCGCCGTCGGCCACGCGGTGATGCGCCATTCCTATCTGCCGAATGACCGCCTGCCGGCCAAGGGGGATCGGTTTGACTGGAGCCTCGGCCCCGGCGTCGCCACCCTCCGCGCCGCGACGGGGGCCGATCACGCCCTGTTCGTCAGAATCCGCGACAGCTACACGAGCGCCGGCCGTGCCGCGGTGCAGATGCTGACGTTTGTGCTGTTTCGTGTCGGCGTCAGTGGCGGTGTGCAGGCGGGATTTGCATCGGTCGTCGATCTGAGGAATGGCGATATCGTCTGGTTCAACCGTCTCGAGCGGCAGGAGGGCGATCTCCGGACTGCCCAAGCCGCTGCGGAGACGGCCAGGACCCTCCTCGCCGGCTTTCCCTCATGACCCGGCGGCGGCACGTGCTGGCAGGCTGCCTCTGCTGTGTCTCCGCACCGCTTCTGGCTGCCTGCGTGACGACAGCGGGACCGGGCGACGAGCGGCCTTCACCCGGCACCCGCCCGGACGCCGCGACCGACGAGGGCGGGCTCTGGGCGGTGATGGACCGCCAGGAGGAGAGGCTCCGCCGCTCGCGTGCCCTGATCACCGAGCCGGAGGTGAACGCGCTGGCCAGCGGGCTCTGCAAGCGCCTTGCCCCGGCGTATGCCGGCGACATTCGGGTTTATGTCGTCCGTAGCCCGCTGTTCAACGCCAGCATGGCACCGAACGGCATGCTGCAGGTCTGGTCCGGGCTGCTGCTCAGGGTGCACAACGAGGCGCAGCTGGCGGCCGTGATCGGGCACGAACTCGCGCATTACCGCCAGCGTCACTCCCTCAACCGCTTCCGCAACGTCCGCGACACGTCGGACGTCATGGCGTTCCTCAGCATCGGCCTCGGCATGGTCGGGCTTGGAGCCGTGGGCAGCCTCGCGCAGATCGTCGCCATCGCCTCCCTGTTCGCCTATACGCGCGAGCAGGAGCGCGACGCCGATGCACTGGGGCTCGACGCCATGGTCGACGCCGGCTTCGCGCCGCTTGAGGCGTCGACTGTGTGGGCAAATATCGTCGCCGAACGGGAGGCCGGAGGGGTGCAGTACCGCGACCCGCTCACCGCGACGCACCCCACCTCCGAGGAGCGGCAGCAGGCGCTGCGCGAACGCGCCGAGGCGGTGGGTGGTGACAAGGGCGAGCGCGGGGCGGAGCGGTTCAGCCGCGCGATCGCACCATTGCGCCGGACACTGCTCGATGACGAAGTCAGGATGCGCCAGCCCGCGCGCTCACTCGTGGTCTTCGCCCGGGCCGAGGCAGCAGGTCTCGCGGACGGGCTGCTCTACACGGCGTGGGGCGAGGTGCTGCGGATCAGGAACGAGCGGGGCGACCGGGACACTGCGCTCGCCCTGTACAGCCGCGCGCTCGCACGTCCCGACGCCCCGCCGGAGGCCTGGCGCGGGCTCGGCCTGCTGCACCGGCGGGACGGTGATGCCGACGCTGCCGGCATCGCATTGCGCCGATACCTCGATCTTGTCCCGAATGCACCGGACGCCCCGCTGGTGCGCAGCTATCTGGGAGCCTGAGTGGTGCCGCGCCTCGTCATCCTTGCCCTCGCGCTGCTGGTCACGGCCTGCGCCGCGTACTCGCTGGCTCCTGCCGGCGCGCCGCAGACGGTCCAAGGGATCGTTGTCGTGCCTGGGCAGAGCTTCAACCGCTCGACCGCGTTCAACCGCGCGCTCACCCTGCCGGACCGCGTCGAGATCTGGACAACGGACGGCGAGGAGCTCGACCGGCTCACCTTCTTCGGCGGAATCGCCGACGGCGCGCCGCTCGGCAAGCTGCCGCCGGACCGCAGCGATCGCGAGCAGCCGCTGCCGGTGTTCCGCGCGGGCATGGCGGAAGGCGACATTGCCGATCTCTTCGTCGCGAACATCGTCCGGCTCGGCCGCGCGCCGGCGGTCGTCATCGACGCGATCCGGCCAGCGACGTTTCTGGGCTTGCCCGGATTCCGGTTCGACTTCAGCTATTCGGGCGGCGACGAGATCGACCGCCGGGGCAGCGCGCTCGCGACGGTGCGGGACGGGCGGCTCTGGATGATCGTGTTCGAGGGTACGCGACTGTTGCATCACGACCGGCTGATGCCCGAGGTCGAGCGCATCTTCGCGACGGCTCGGCTGCGCGACGCCTAGGCGCTATCCGGCGCTGATCGACTCGGCGCGCCGCGCTAGGCTCGCGCCATGTTGCACGCCGACCTGCATGTGCACTCGAAGCACTCCCGAGCGACCAGTCGGGACCTCGACCTTGAGCACCTTGCCTGGTGGGCCTGCCGCAAGGGCATCGCGGTGGTGGGCACGGGCGACTGCGTCCATCCCGGCTGGCTCGCCGAGCTCAAACAGAAGCTCGTGCCCGACGGCAGTGGCCTGTTCCGGCTTCGCCCCGACATCATGGCGCACGCTCACCGCACCCTGCCGGCGTCGTGCCGGCGCGAGGTGCGCTTCATGCTCTCGACCGAGATCTCGACCATCTACAAGAAGGGGGCGAAGACGCGGAAGGTGCATCACCTGATCTACCTGCCCGAGTTCGAGGCTGCGGATCGGCTTGCCGCCCGGCTCGCGGCGATCGGCAACATCGCCTCCGACGGGCGGCCGATTCTCGGCCTCGACTCCCGCGACCTGCTCGAGATCACGCTCTCGGTCCATCCGGACGCCTATCTGGTGCCGGCGCATGTCTGGACGCCGTGGTTCGCTGCCCTCGGCTCGCAGTCCGGCTTCGACTCGATCGAGGACTGTTACGGCGATCTCGCGCCGCACATCTTCGCCGTCGAGACCGGGCTCTCCTCCGATCCCGCGATGAACTGGCGCGTCTCCTTGCTGGACCGGTTCCGCCTCACCTCCAACTCGGATGCGCACTCGCCGGGCAAGCTCGGCCGCGAGGCGACCCGCTTCTCGTGCGAGCCAGGTTTCCTCGCGATCCGGCGTGCGCTTGAGACCGGCGAGGGCTACGCGGGCACGGTCGAGTTCTTCCCCGAGGAGGGCAAGTACCACATGGATGGGCACCGTGCCTGCGGCGTGCGGCTTGACCCGGCCGAAACGATCGCACGCGGCGGGCTCTGCCCGGTCTGCGGCGGGCGCGTCACCGTCGGTGTCGCGCATCGCGTCGCGATGCTGGCCGATCGCGCGGAGGCTGCGCCGCCGCCGACCGCCGGGGAGGTCGCAAGCCTCGTGCCGCTGCCGGAGATGCTTGCGGAGATCACCGCGACCGGCGTGGCGGCGCATGCGGTGACGCGCGCCTATGACCGCGCGACCGCCGCGCTCGGCCCCGAGCTCACCCTGTTGCAGGAGGTGCCGGTCGAGGACATCGCGCGCGCCGATCCGCTGCTCGGCGAGGCCGTGGCGCGGCTGCGGCGCGGCGATGTGATCCGCGAGGCGGGATATGACGGCGCATACGGGGTGATCCGGCTGTTCGCGGAGGGGGAGCTCGACCGCGCGGTGAAGGGCGCGCTGCTGTTCGACGCGCCGCGGCGGGCGCGGGCGCGGCCGGAACGGCGGACGGCACCGGTCGCGCCGGAGTTGGAGCCCTGGGCGGAGATCGCCGCGTCGGCGCCGTCGGGACGCAGCGGCGTGCTCGCCGGGCTCGATCCTGATCAGGCGCGCGCGGCGGCAACGATCGACGGACCCCTGCTCGTGCTCGCGGGGCCGGGCTCGGGCAAGACGCGGATGCTGACGCATCGCCTCGCGCATCTGGGGCGCGAGCGTGGCGTGCCGGCGGCATCCTGCCTCGCCGTCACCTTCACCCGCCGCGCGACCGAGGAACTCGCGGCCCGGCTCGCCACCCTCGGCGCGGGCGACTGCGCGGTGCACAGCTTCCACACGCTCGGGCTCGCGATCCTGCGCCGCGATGGCGCGGCGGTCGGGCTGGGGCAGGCGTTCCGCATCGCCGATGAGGCGGAACGCGCGAGCGTGCTCGCAGGCGCGCTCGGCGTCACTTCGACGCGCGCACACAGACTGCTGCACGACGTCTCGGTGCTGAAGCGCACCGGCGTGCTCGGTGCGGGCGAGGCGGGCGGGGCGCTTGGCGTGCTCGACCGTCTTGGCCGCGCGCAGGGCTGGGTCGACTTCGACGACCTGATCGGTCGCGCGGTGCAGGTTTTGGAGACGGATGCTGCTGCCGCCGCGTTCTGGCGCGATCGTTTCCGCCACATCGTCGCCGACGAGTTCCAGGATCTCGACGAGATGCAGTACCGGCTGCTGTGCCTGCTCGCGGATGACGGCGAGGGACTCTGCGTGATTGGCGATCCTAACCAGGCGATCTACGGCTTCCGCGGCGCGGATGCGGGCTGCTTCGAGCGGTTCCTGCGCGACTTCCCGGCCGCGCGCACGGTGCGCCTGACCCGCAACTACCGTTCGAGCGACACGATCGTCAGCGCGAGCGCGCAGGTGATCGGCATAACGTCGGATGCCCCGCACGGCGGCGCGCCGATCGTGCTGCATTCGGCCGAGGACGAACGCGCGGAGGCCCTGTTCGTCGCGGCCACCATCGAGGAGCTGCTCGGCGGGCACGACATGCTGGCGGCGCGCAGCGCGACGGGCAGCGCGGGCAGGCTCGGCTTCGCCGATTTCGCGGTCCTGTATCGCACCGACGCGCAGTCCGCCGCGCTGCGCGAGGCGTTCGACCGTGCGGGCATCCCGTACAAGAAGAGCACGCCCGCGCCGATCGCTGGCGTGCCCGCAGTGCGCGCGCTGCTCGCGCGGCTCGGCGCCGAGAGTGGGTCCATGCCGCTCTCGGAACGCATTGCTCGCGCAGCGAGCCAGGTGCGTGCATCCGACGAGGAGATCCATCCCGCAGAGCTGTCCGAAGCGACACGCTGGCTGACCGCGCTCGCCGAGCGTGCGGAGGATGCGGCGCGGCTCGGCGAGCTCGTCGCCCTCTCCACCGAGGCGGACTTCTTCGACAAGCGCGCCGAGCGCGTCTCGCTGCTGACCATGCACGCGGCGAAAGGTCTGGAGTTCCCTGTCGTGTTCGTGGTCGGCCTTGAGGATGGGATCGTCCCGCTGTCCTGGGGCGACGCGCCGGAGCGCATGGACGAGGAGCGGCGGCTGCTCTATGTCGCGATGACGCGCGCGAAGGAGCGTCTGGTGCTGACGCGCGCGGCCGCGCGGCTCTGGAGAGGAGCACCACGATCCTTGCCGCCCTCGCCGTTCCTGCGCGCGATCGGGAGTGACCTTGTCAAGCAATCGACGCCCGGGCCGCGGAAGCGACGCGCCTTCCAGCCGAGCCTGTTCTGATAGACCTCGACTCCCTGGAAGACTGCCTGATGGGACGCGGGTTGTGTTGATTCGCTCGGGTCATGACCAAACGCTTGTACCTCAACCGTCGCAGATCGATGCGGCGCGGGCCAGGCCATCAGTAGAACACCGAAGGGAACCAGCTTCCGGCGGGATCCTGGTAGTCGCCGATCGCCATCAGCGTCATCGGCATCACCACGCGCATCCCCGCATCGAGGCACCAGCGGAACAGGCTCGCCTGGCGGATCGGCAGCAGCAGCGAGAGCGTCCTGCCCGCGGTCGCCGCACCGGCGAGCAGCGCCGTCATGTCGGCTTCGGTCTCGGCGACGCCATGGTTGACCAGCCACAGCCCGGGCTCGGTCAGGTAGCCGGTGATCCGGCCGTCGCGCTCGACCGCCTGCGGTGCGAACCGGCGCAGCGCATCGCGGAGCTCGCCGGCGCGCGCGATGCCGTGCACGGCGGTGCAGAGCGCCGTTGCGGCCGGCACGTCTGCGCCGGTCATCGGACGGACGTGGAGGCCGGCCGGCACGGCCGCCTCCGGGCGCCCTTCGACCAGCATCAACGGCTCCTTCGCCCTAAAGCCGAGCGTGGCGTAGAGCGCGAGCGAGCGGGTGTTGAACGCGGCCTGCACCAGGCGGACGCGCGCGCCCGGTCCTGCGCGGTCGAGCACGGCCTGCATCAGCCGCCGGCCGATGCCTGCCCCCTGGGCGGCCGGATCGACCGTGATCGGGCCGACGCCGCGCACGGGATCGCGTTCGAGCAGGAAGTTCGAGCCGACGACGCGTCCGCCCGCTTCCGCCACCACGCCGAACACCGAAGGATCGTCGATCAGCGCGGCGAGCAGGCCGATCGCGGTCTCCGGATCGGGGAAGTCGGGGCGGAAGCCGTGCGCCGTGTTGATGCGGCGGAACGCCTCGTAGGCGATCCGGCCGGAGGCATCGGCGTCAGTGCGACGCGGTTCGCGCAGGCTGACGGCTGGTGCGGCGAGGGTGGGCGTAAGGAGCGTCATGGGCGTCGTCCTGGTCGTGGATCGCCGCATGGATGCGCCACGACGCGTCCGCCCGCCATCGCCGGGACTTTCCGGATGTTGCCGCGCCTTTCCGGCGGCGCGGCCGGCGCGCTCAGTTCCGCCCTTCGAAGAAGCTCGCGACCTTGGCAAAGAAGCCCTCGCTCTCGGGGCTCGACTTCGCCTCGCCCTTGGCCGCTTCGTCCTCGAACTGGCGCAGCAGCTCCTGCTGGCGCTTCGACAGGTTCACCGGCGTCTCGACCACCACCTGGATGAACATGTCGCCGCGCGCGGCCGAGCGGAGCTGGCTCATCCCCTTGCCGCGCAGGCGGAACTGATCGCCGGTCTGCGTGCCGGACGGGATCGAGACCTTGGCCCGTCCGCCATCGATCGTCGGCACCTCGATCTGTCCGCCGAGCGCGGCCGCGGTCATGCGCAGCGGCACGCGGCAGTAGATGGACGAGCCCTCGCGCTGGAAGATCTCGTGCGGGCGCACCGCGACGTCGACGAACAGATCGCCCGCCGGGCCGCCGCGCAACCCGGCTTCGCCGGCGCCGGCGATCCTGAGCCGCATCCCGTCCTCGACGCCGGCGGGGATGTCGATGTTCAGCGTGCGATCACGCTGCACACGGCCCGCGCCGCGGCAGACCTTGCAGGGATCCTTCACCGCCTTGCCGGTGCCGCCGCAGGTCGGGCAGGTCCGCTCGATCAGGAAGAAGCCCTGCTGGGCGCGGATCTTGCCGTGCCCGCCGCAGGACGGGCAGGTGGTCGGCGCCGCGCTGCCTTCCGAGCCGGTGCCGTTGCACGCCTCGCAGGCGACCGAGCTCGGCACGCGCAGGGACGCCTTCTTGCCCGCGAAGGCCTCCTCAAGCGTGACCTCGATCGCGGCGCGCAGATCGGCGCCGCGTCCTGTGGCCGCGCCGCCGCGCCGACCGCCGCCCATGAACTCGCTGAACATCTCGTCGAAGATGTCCGCGAACGACCCGCTTGCCTGGAACCCGCCGAACCCGCCGGGCCCCGCGCCCGCGCCCTGCTCGAAGGCGGCATGGCCGAACCGGTCATAGGCCGCGCGCTTCTCGGCGTCGCGCAGCACGTCGTAGGCCTCGTTGACCTCCTTGAACTTCGCCTCGGCCGACTTGTCGCCCGGATTGCGGTCCGGGTGGTACTGCATCGCGAGCTTGCGATAGGCCTTCTTGAGCTCCTCGGGCGAGGCGTCGCGCGCCACGCCGAGCGAAGCGTAGTAGTCGGGTTTGGCCATGGGTCAGCCCATCAAGCGCCAAGGCGGCCGGCCGGCCGCACCGTCTCCGCGCGCACGAGCGACGGAGAAAGTGCAGCCTTGCCTCACGCTCAGGCCGACTTCTTCTTGTCGTCCACGTCCTCGAAATCGGCGTCGACGACCTTCTCGTCCTTCGGCTCCTCTGCACCTGGGCCGCCGGTGTCGCCACCCGGACCGGCGCCGGTGTCGCCGCCCGGCGTCGACTGCGACTGGCGATAGAGCAACTCGCCGAGCTTCATCGCCGCCTGGCTCAGCGCATCGGTCTTGGCCTTGATGGCGTCGACCTCCTCGCCGTCCTTGACCGCACGGAGATCGGCGATCGCGCTCTCCACCGCCGCCTTCTCGGGTGCGGCGCCGAGCTTCTCGGCGTTCTCCTTCAGCGTCTTCTCGGTCTGATGGATCAGCGCCTCGGCGTGGTTGCGCGCCTCGACCGCCTCGCGGCGCTTCTTGTCGGCCGCGGCGTTCGCCTCAGCCTCCTTCACCATGCGCTGGATCTCCTGTTCGGAGAGCCCGCCCGAGGCCTGGATGCGGATCTGCTGCTCCTTGTTGGTCGCCTTGTCCTTGGCCGAGACCGAGACGATGCCGTTGGCGTCGATATCGAAGGTGACCTCGATCTGTGGCACGCCGCGCGGCGCGGGCGGGATGCCGACCAGGTCGAACTGGCCGAGCGCCTTGTTGTCGGCCGCCATCTCGCGCTCGCCCTGATAGACCTTGATGGTCACGGCTGTCTGGTTGTCGTCCGCGGTCGAGAAGATCTGGCTCTTGCGCGTCGGGATCGTGGTGTTGCGGTCGATCAGCCGGGTGAACACGCCGCCCAGCGTCTCGATGCCGAGCGAGAGCGGGGTGACGTCCAGCAGCAGGACGTCCTTCACCTCGCCCTTCAGCACGGCACCCTGGATCGCGGCACCCACCGCGACCACCTCGTCCGGGTTGACGTTGCGCGCGGGCTCACGGCCGAAGAACGACTTCACCGTCTCGATGATCTTCGGCATCCGCGTCATGCCGCCGACCAGGATCACCTCGTCGATCTCGCCCGCCGTCACGCCGGCGTCCTTCAGGGCGGCGCGGCAGGGCTCGAGCGTCTTGCTGATCAGGTCGTCGACCAGCGACTCGAGCTTGGCGCGGCTGAGCTTCATCACCAGGTGCTTGGGCCCCGAGGCGTCGGCGGTGATGAAGGGCAGGTTGACCTCGGTCTCCTTGGACGAGGAGAGCTCGATCTTCGCCTTCTCGGCGGCCTCCTTCAGCCGCTGCAGCGCAAGCTTGTCGTTGCGCAGGTCGATGCCCTGGTCGCGCCGGAACTCGTCTGCGAGCCAGTCGATCACCCGCTTGTCGAAGTCCTCGCCGCCCAAGAACGTGTCGCCATTGGTGGCCTTCACCTCGAACACGCCGTCGCCGATCTCGAGCACCGAGATGTCGAAGGTCCCGCCGCCGAGGTCGTAGACCGCGATCGTGCCGGACTTCTTCTTGTCCATGCCGTAGGCGAGCGCCGCCGCGGTGGGCTCGTTGATGATGCGCAGCACTTCGAGCCCGGCGATCCGGCCGGCGTCCTTGGTCGCCTGGCGCTGGCTGTCGTTGAAGTAGGCCGGCACGGTGATGACCGCCTGGGTCACCTTCTCGCCGAGATAGGCCTCGGCGGTCTCCTTCATCTTGCCGAGGATGAAGGCCGAGATCTGGCTCGGCGAGTAGCGCTCGCCGCGCACCTCAGTCCAGGCATCACCGTTGTCGGCACGGATGATCTTGTACGGGACGAGGCCCACGTCCTTCGCCACCACCGGGTCGTCGAAGCGCCGGCCGATAAGGCGCTTGATCGCGTAGAGCGTGTTGGTGGGGTTGGTCACCGCCTGGCGCTTGGCCGACTGGCCGACCAGCCGTTCGCCGCTGTCGGCGAAGGCCACCATCGAGGGCGTGGTGCGGGCACCTTCCGCGTTCTCGATCACGCGGACGTCCTTGCCCTCCATCACCGCCACGCAGGAGTTGGTGGTGCCGAGGTCGATACCGATCACTTTGCTCATGGGGTCTTCCTTTGCTGGCGGGACACTTGGGCCCGAGCCGGCGCCCGTCGCGTCCCCCGATGGATCACGGGTTCTGCACATCATCCAGTTCGCCCGCGCCTGCGGGCCCGGGCGACCGGATCATCTCGCCTCGTGCATGTATTGAGCGGGTCCGGGCGAGACAAGGCCCGCAGCGAACGGAGCAGGGGCCCTCAGGCCGTGGTATCGACGGTTCCGCCTGATGGCGGCTCCTCGGCCGCCGACTGGGCGCCTCCTGTCGAGACCACCACCATCGCAGGCTTGAGCAGGCGCCCGTTCAGCGTCCAGCCGGGGGTCCAGGCCTGGGCGACGTGGCCGGCGGGCACGGTGGGCGACGGCGCCTCCGCCATCGCCTGATGCAGCTCGGGATCGAACTTCGCACCCTGCGCCTCGACCCGTGACACGCCGTTGCGTTCAACGGTGGCGAGGAACATCCGTTGGGTCGCCTCGATCCCCTCGCGGATCTTGGCCAGCACAGCCGGCTCGTCCTCGGCCTGGGCCGGCAGGCTGGCGATCGCGCGCTCCAGCGTCTCGATCACCTCGACCACGTCGCGCGCGAAGCGCTGGACGGCGAAGTTGCGCGCGTCCTCGACGTCTCGACGCGCGCGCGCACGCGCGTTCTGGGTCTCGGCCTCGGCGCGCAGCCACTTGTCCTTGTACTCGGCGGCCTCGGCCTCGAGCGCACGGATTCGGCTCGCGGCCTCTTCCATCAGCGACTCGGGAGAGCCGACGGGCTCGTCGGCGCCGGGCATCTCGCCCGGCCGGGTGGTGTCGTCAGGGTTCTGCATGCTGCGGCAGACTTAGGTCCCGCACGCCGCGAAGGGAAGCCCCGCGCGGCACTGCCATGCGCGCGCCCGCCCCGGTCAACGGGCCGGCGGGACGAAGGTGATGCCGTAGCGCGGCGCGATGCCGACGAGCCGGGTCAGCAGGTCGGGCGATGCCGGGGCAGGTGGGCGGTCCGGCGCCGAGGGTGTGCCGCACTCGGCGAAGTACTCCTCGAACCCGCCGGGCGTCAGGGCCACCAGGATCCGGGCGGTCTCGGCTCCCTCGTTGTGGAACTCGTGCGGGATGCCGCGCGGGCCGAACGCGGTCTCGCCGGCGCGCACGACATGACGCTCGCCGTCGACCGTGAACACCAGCTCACCCGAGAGCACGTGGTAGGTTTCATCCTCACGCCCATGCACATGCGGCAGGGGGCCGCTGCCGGGCGGTACGGCGATCTCGACAAGGCCGAGCGCGCCGCCCGTGGCGGCGGCATCGAGCAGGATCGTGACCCTGTGCGAGCCGATGTCGTAGACGCGAGGACTCCCCATCAGGCAGCAACCATCAGGACGTGTCGGGTCGCCGAGGCCATCGTTTCGTCCGCGGCGCCGAGACCCGCGCGGGCGGCGCGGAACGCCCTCTGCATCGCCGGGGTCAGCGCCTCGACCAGCAGCCGCTCCTCGACCCAGACCTCGATCACTCCCCACGCGCGACCCTCGGCGCGCCGGACCGCCGGGCGGCTCTGCCAGCCGCGCATCCCGGCCGCGAGGTGGACCTCCGATTCATCGAGCGCGGTGCCGATCACCAGCCGGGTCGCGGTCGCGGCGCCGGCCGGCACGGGACCGGTAGCGGTGCCGTTCCAGTTCCGCACCTGGCCTAGGCCGATCGGGTGGATCTCGATCCCCGCACCGGTGCCGTCGCCGGCAAGGGCGACGAACCGTCCGGGCACGGGCGGCAAGGGCACCGCCTGGGTGCCCCAGAGCTCGGCGATGAACCCGGCGACCGCGGCCGGGTGGCGGGCGGGGATCGACGCATCAAGCAGCATGGCGGCGGGTCTCTCCTCCTTCGCGGAGGGCCGGCGGGAGCGGCCTCCGGGTCGCGGATTGTCGCGACCGGCTGGAACGGTTGCACCGCCATGTTTCCGTTTGTTGTCTGCCGCGCGATGTGACGCGGC
The DNA here is from genome assembly GCF_051860475.1 of Elioraea sp. Taxonomy (NCBI): domain Bacteria; kingdom Pseudomonadati; phylum Pseudomonadota; class Alphaproteobacteria; order Acetobacterales; family Elioraeaceae; genus Elioraea; species Elioraea sp. The sequence continues at coordinate 59,868 of NZ_JBHYDW010000002.1, forward strand.
TCACGGCATGTGGGCGCCGGCTCAGCCGAGCAGCCGGCCGATCACTTTCGCCGTGTAGTCCACCGCCGGGATGATCCGGCCGTAGTTGATGCGCGTCGGCCCGATCACGCCGATCGCGCCGACCACCTTCTCGCGCGTGTTGCGGTAGGGCGAGACGATCATGGTCACGCCGGCGGTCTCGAACAGCCGGTTCTCGGCGCCGATGAAGATCTGCACCCCGTCGGACTGCTGCGCGAGCTCCAGGAGCTGGAGCAGCGTCTCCTTCGCCTCCAGCCGCTCGAACAGGGTGCGGATCGCGTCGAGCTGCGCGAGCGCGGTGACATCGGCAAGCAGACGCGCCTGGCCGCGGATGATCAGCGCCCCGCCAGAGACCCCGCCCGAGCGGGTCGCCAGCCCGGCCTCCACCACCTTGGACGAGAGCGCGTCGAGCTCTGTACGGTGGGCCGCGATCTCCTCCTCGATCGCGCGCCGGACCTCATCGAGCGTGCGCCCGCCGAGCCGCGCATTCACGTAGTTCGAGGCCTGGACCAGGGTCGAGGGCGGGAGGCCCTGCGGCGCTTCGATCACGCGGTTCTCGACCGTGCCGTCCTCGCTCACCAGCACCGCGAGCACGCGGCCGGGCCCGAGCGCCACGAACTCGACATGGCGCAGCGGGCTCTCGCTCTTCGGCGCCAGCACCAGCCCGGCCGCTTGGCTCAGCCCCGCAAGCACGCCCGAGGCTTCGGCCAGCATCTCCTCGATCGAGCGGCCCTCCGCCGTACAGCGCGCCGCGATCGCCTCCTCCTCCTCGGCGCTCAACGCGCCGCGCTCCAGGAGCCCGTCCACGAACAGCCGGAGACCCCGGTCGGTCGGCAGCCGGCCGGCTGAGGTGTGCGGGGCGAAGATCAGCCCGCACTCCTCCAGATCAGCCATCACGTTGCGGATCGTCGCCGGCGAGAGCGCGACCGGCAGCCGGCGCGAGAGCGTGCGGGAGCCCACCGGTTCGCCGGTCTGGACATACGCCTCGACGATCTCGCGCAGGATCAGCGCCGAGCGTCCGGGCAGCCCCTGCTCCTCGGCGCGCGGTGAGGCGTCAGCAGCCTTTGTCATGGGTCACGACCTTTGCCGAGATCAACGTATGGACGGGGTACGGCCCGGTCAACGCGCGCCCTCGCGCGGCTGCTGCGCCGGGGCTATGGTCCGCGCTCGCTCTCGTGTCCCAGGAGACCCCATGCGCCCGTCCGGCCGCGCGCCCGATGCCCTTCGCCCCGTGATCCTGCAGATCAACCCGATCCGCCACGCCGAGGGCTCCTGTTTCGTCAAGTTCGGCCATACCCACGTGCTGTGCACGGCCTCGGTCGAGGGCCGCGTGCCGCCGTTCCTGCGCAACTCCGGACAGGGCTGGGTCACCGCCGAGTACGGCATGCTGCCACGGTCCACCCACACGCGGACCGAGCGCGAGGCTGCACGGGGCAAGCAGTCCGGCCGCACCCAGGAGATCCAGCGCCTGATCGGCCGCTCCATGCGCTCGGTGATCGACCTCAAGGCGATGGGCGAGATGACCGTCACGCTCGACTGCGATGTGATCCAGGCCGATGGCGGCACGCGCACGGCGGCGATCACCGGCGCCTGGGTCGCGCTCAGCCTCGCCTTCCGCAAGGTGGTGAAGAACCGCGTGCTGGCGACCTCGCCCGTGCGCAGCCAGGTCGCGGCCGTCTCCTGCGGCCTGTTCAAGGGCACGCCGGTGCTCGATCTCGACTACGCCGAGGACAGCGAGGCGGAGGCCGACGGCAATTTCGTGCTGACCGCCGACGGGGGGCTGGTCGAGGTGCAGGCGACGGCCGAGAAGCGCCCGATGCGCCCGGAGGAGGTGGATGCGCTGATGGCGCTGGCGAAGGTCGGGTGCGCGGCGCTGTTCAAGGCGCAAGCGGAGGCGCTCGGTGACTGAGCGGCGGCTCGCGCGCGGCGAGAAGCTGGTGGTGGCGAGCCACAACGCGGGCAAGCTTGCCGAGATCGCCGCGCTGCTCGCGCCGTTCGGGATCGAGGCGGTGGGCGCGCCGGCGCTCGGCCTGCCCGAGCCGGACGAGACCGGCGCGACCTTCGCCGAGAACGCGACGATCAAGGCGCTCGCGGCTGCGCGCGCGGCCGAGCTGCCGGCGCTCGCCGATGATTCCGGCTTCTCGGTCGCTGCGCTGAATGGCGCGCCGGGCGTGCACACCGCCGACTGGGCCCGGCTTCCGGACGGCACGCGCGACTATGGGGTGGCGATGGCGTTGACCCGCGCTCGCATCGGCGAGCCCGAGGACGAGGTCGCCTGGTTCACCTGCTGTCTTGCGCTCGCGTGGCCCGACGGGCAGGTCGAGACCTTCGAGGGGCGGGTGGACGGCACCTGGACGTGGCCGCCGCGGGGGTCGCAGGGCTTCGGCTACGACCCGATGTTCGTTCCCGAGGGCCATGTCGAGACCTTCGGCGAGATGGACCCCGAGACGAAGCACGCGATCAGCCATCGGGCGCGCGCGTTCGCGAAGCTGGGTGACCGGCTGGGCTGAGCCGGCGCTTTATCACTTTACGACTTTATCGCTTTACGCCCGGTTTGAAGGGGGGCCTGTCGGGCGCGATGGGGGAGTGTAGCTGGCGGCCGCGTCAGGACTGGGCGTAGGTGATGCAGGGGGTGTGGGGGACCAGCGTGGTCCCCCACTCGTGTTTCCAGGGGGGCGCGCAGCGCCCCAATGCAGCGGACCGCGGCGACGATCGGGGTGTTGGGCATTCCCCAGGCGCATCGGGCGCCGCGGCGCGCCGTTACCCGCCTCGCCGTCGCGCCGTGGCAGGAAGGGGCGCGCGGCGGATGGTGATCAGCCCCAGCAGGGCGGCCGCCAACAGGCCCACGGCGCCGGGCTCCGGCACGGGCATGGCGGTCACGAGGAACGTGCTGGTGAAGCGGACCGACGAGGTGTCGTCCATGTGCTGGTCCTCCCACCATGCGAGGCGGATCACGCTGGTCGGCTGGTCGAAGATGACGCCGAAGAAGTCGTTGAAGAACCTGTCGCTCGGAGCGCCGGAAGGGCTGACGCCGCCTGACGCCGCGTAGGCGTCCGCGAGCAGCGGGATCGGCACGAGACCAGGTCCGGGCGAGAAGTCCATGTATCCCTTGTAGTAGTCGAGCAGCCCCCCGAAGCCGAGCACCTCCTGTCCGAGATCGATCTCGATCGTCCGCAGCCCGATGCAGGGGTGCACGGCCGTGTAGCAGCCGAACAGGATGAAGAACCCGCCCTCCCACGACCCGGCGGCGGGAAACGGCCCCGGCCCTGCGAAGTACTGCGGGTGAGGGTTGCCGCCGAGGTACAGCGCGGTCCGGGTGGACGTCGCCGGCGAGCCGTCGGAGTCGAGGTAGTTCACGGTCTGGTTGTCGTGCGTCCAGGGTCCGTGGGCATCCGAGAACGTCATCCGGTCGAGCGGTGCCGCGGGCAGTGCCGTGAGCCCGTGCCCAGGCAAACCGGCGACGGCGCTGAGCCAGGCGGCAGCGTCCAGGAAGGTTGACGTGGCGGCGCGTGACGGACCCTGCGTTGTGGTGCCCAGTATGAATACAAGCGCCAGTAGACGAAGCCAGAATCTGGAACATGCGTGCATTTGTATTCCCCCACTTGACTTGCAGGAACATCTTAACAGACCGGACAACTTCACGATACAGCAGAGTAATGAGGTGCGATCGTATGGCAATTTCATGCGGCTGTTTCTGACGCATGCTGACGCTGCGCGGAATCGGCCGGATCGCGTCACGGCCCGGCCGGCAGACCGCCTCGCGGCGGCGCATTGCGGCAGGCCCCAGGTCGGACCCTCTCGGATCGGAGGCGGGGCGCCGCGCCGCCTGGTCGCGCTGTTCACGCCCCCGCGTGCGGGAGCCGCTTCGGGCCGGCCGGACGAGCGCCGGGCGCGGCCGGTGCGGGGACGGGCTGCTCGCCACGGACGACCTGCATCAGACTGTCGACGAACGCCGTGATGGCGTCCGATCGCGGCTCGTCGCGCCGGCGCACCAGCCCGATCACCCGCTCGACCGCGGGCCTGGTCAGCATGATCGCCTGAAGGGCCGGGTCCTTGGTGGCGGCGAGGGCGCTCAGCGGCAAGGTGAGCAGGCCGAGCCCCTGCTCGATCAGGCCGAGCGCCGTCGGCAATTGCTGCACCTCGTAGTGCCAGTGCACGCGGACGCCGCGCGCGTGCAGCGCCCGGTCGAGCACGGCGCGGTTGATCGTGCCGGCACTGAAACCGACCAGCCGCTCGCCGGCGAGCTCGGCCCAGGCAACGCGCCGGCGCCCTGCGAAGCGCGAGGCCGCGGTGCAGACCAGCACGAACGGATCGCGCAGCAGCGTCGTGAACACCACGCCTGGCGGCAAAGGGCCCTTGATTGCCAGGCCGAGGTCAACAGCGCGACGCGCCACCGCGTCGATCACCTCGGGCGACGAGAGCTCTCGGATGTGGATCCGCGTGCCGGGAAACCGCTCCTGGAACGCAAGGATCGTGCGCGGCAGCAGGAAATACGAGATCGTGCCGAAGGCGGCGATTGTGATCTCGCGCCGTGTCGCCTCCTCCTGCTCGCGGATCACCGCGATGGCACCGCTCAGGTCGTCGAGCACACGCCGCCCGGAATCCAGCAGCGCGGTGCCCGCGCGGGTCAGCCGGAAGTCGCGCGTGGAGCGGTCGAACAGCCGCACGCCAAGCTGCTCCTCGAGCCGGGCGATCCGTCGCGACAGCGCCGGAACGGTCCGCCCGAGCCGTCCGGTCGCCGCGGTGAGCCCGCCGGCCTCCGCGACCGCGATGAAGGTGCGCAGCCCTTCGAGGTCGATGCTCATGTTGCACAGTATGCAACAAATGCTGCAAAGATTGCATTCGACACCACGAGGGGTTCACCCCATCCTGCCCGCCAGGACGCAGCGGTCGGAGGGACGGCCCGGCGCGGCGCCCGGTGCGCCTCTCGCCCGTCCGGAGCCGATCGCCGATGAGCGTTGCCGCGACCTCCTCGCTCCGCATCGGTGTCGATGTCGGCGGCACCTTCACCGACCTCGCGGTGGTGGACGATGCGACCGGCCACATCGCCTTCCACAAGGTGCCCTCGACGCCCGACGACCCCTCGCGCGCGATCGCGACCGGCATCGCCGAGCTGCTCGACCTGATCGGCCGGCGGGCGAGCGAGGTGGGGTTTCTCGGCCACGGCACGACCGTCGCCACCAACATGGTGATCGAGCGCAAGGGCTCGCGCACGGGGATGCTGACCACGCAGGGCTTCCGGGACGTGCTGGAGATCGGCCGGCAGACCCGCCCGCATCTCTACGACTACCGCGTCAAGCGTCCGGTGCCGCTGGTGCCGCGTCGGCGGCGGCTGGAAGTGTCTGAGCGGATGGCGGCCGAGGGCGCGGTGTTGTCGCCGCTCGATCCGGCTGAGATCGAGACGCTGGCGCGGAAACTCGCGGAGGCGTGCGTGGAGGCGGTGGCGATCTGCTTCCTCCACGCCTGGCGCGACCCGAAGCACGAGCAGGCGGCGCGCGATCTCGTCGCGCGCATCCTTCCCGACGCCTACATCTCGCTCTCGAGCGAGATCTCGCCGGAGTTCCGCGAGTTCGACCGGTTCTCGACCACGGTGCTCAACACCTATGTCGGGCCGCGCGTCTCGACCTATCTCGAGCGCCTGCTCGACCGCGTCGCCGGGGTCGGCGTGCCGGTGGCACCCTACACGATCCATTCCAATGGCGGGCTGATGTCGGTCGAGACCGCGCGCGTCGCGCCCGTGCGCACCTGCCTCTCGGGGCCTGCCGCCGGCGTGAAGGGCTCGGCGGTGATCGGCGAGGAGACCGGGTTCCGCGATCTCGTCACCTTCGATGTCGGCGGCACCTCGACCGACGTCTCCGTGGTGGTGGACGGCGCCACGGTCGCGACCGGCGCGCGCCCGGCCGCGGGCCACCCGGTGCGCGTCCCCAGCATCGACATCCACGTGATCGGCGCCGGCGGCGGCTCGGTCGCCTGGATCGACGAGGGGGGCGCCTTGAAGGTCGGTCCGCACAGCGTCGGCGCCGATCCCGGCCCGGCCGCCTATGGCCGCGGCGGCACCGAGGCGACGCTGACGGATGCCAACATCGTGCTCGGCCGGCTCGATCCGGTCGCGCTGCTGCGCGGACGCATGACGGTCGATGCGGCGGCCGCGCGCGCGGTGATCGAGGAGCGCGTCGCGCGGCCGCTCGACCTGCCGCTCGAGGAGGCCGCACTCGGCATCATCCGCGTGGCGGTGGCGAACATGGGCCGCGCGATCCGTACCGTCACCACCGAGCGCGGCTTCGCGCCCGAGCGGTTCGCGCTGTTCGCCTATGGCGGCGCGGGACCGCTGCACGCGGCCGATGTCGCGGCGGAGTGCGGCATTCAGACCATCGTCGTGCCGCGCGAGCCAGGCACGCTCTGCGCGCGCGGCATCCTGCTGGCCGACGTGTCACTCGATTTCGTGCGCAGCCGCATCCGCCCGCTCGATTCCGAAGGATGGCAGGAGGCCAGCGCGGTCTTCGCCGCGATGCGCACAGACGCCGAGGCCTGGCTCGACGGCGAGCGCATCCCGCCCGCGCGGCGGCGCTTCATCACAGCACTCGACCTGCGCTATCGCGGCCAGAACCACGAGGTTCCGGTCGCGCTCACCGATGCCGCCGCATCGATCGAGACCGTGCTGGCGCTGTTCACAGAGGCGCATCGGCAGGCCTACGGCTACGCCATTCCCGGCCGCGATGTGGAACTGGTGAACTGCCGGGTCACCGCGGTCGGCCAGGTGCCGCGCGGACACCCCACGCCGCCGCCTGAGGGCGGCACGATCGCCGATGCGCTGCTCGGCGAGCGGCGCGTCTATTTCGGCGCCCGCGAGGGCTGGCTGGCCACGCCCGTGCTGGATCGTGACCGGCTCGCGATCGGGCTGACGGTGGACGGCCCGGCGATCATCGAGGAGATGAGCGCCACGCTGATCGTCGCCCCCGGCCAATCGACCACCCTCGATGCCGAGGGCAACCTGGTGATGCGCAGCGCGACCGCCGTGGCCGGCCGCCACGCGGCGACGGAGGACGCCCATGCCTGACGACCTCTCCTCCGGCCTCGCCGAGGACCCGATCGCGATGGAGGTCTTCGCCAACCGGCTGCTGTCGATCTCCGAGGAGATGGGCAACGCGCTGGTGCGCTCCTCCTTCTCGACCAACATCAAGGAGCGCAAGGACTGCTCAGTCGGCCTGCTCGACGCGGAGGGGCGCTGCGTCACCCAGGCCGCGCACATGCCGATGCATCTCGGCTCGCTGCTCGGCAGCGTCGTCTCGGTGCTCGATCGCTATCCCGTCGACGCGATGGCGGAGGGCGACGCGTTCATCTGCAACGACGTGTTCCTCGCCCACGGCACGCACCAGCCCGACATCACCATCGTCACGCCGATCTTCCACGGCGGGCGCGTGCGCTTCTTCGCCGCCAATGTCGGCCACCACTCTGATGTCGGCGGACCGCACCCGGGCTCGATGTCGCAGAGCGCGCGCTCGATCTTCGAGGAGGGCATCCGCATCCCGGTGATGCGCTTCACGCGCGAGCACCGGATCGACGAGGACCTGCTCAACATGATCGCGCACAACACGCGCGAGCCGGAGGAGCGTGCGCTCGATCTCCGCGTCCAGGTGGCGGTGAACCAGCGCGGCGCGGAGCTGGTCGCGCGGCTGGTCGCGGCCGAGGGGATCGAGGCGGTCGAGCGCAGTGTGGAGGACCTGCTGCGCTACACGCGGCGGCGCCTGCGCGCGCGCATCGCCGCGCTGCCGGACGGCACCTGTCGCGGCGAGCGCTGGATGGATGGCGACGGTGTCGCGGGCAGCGAACTGCTGCCGATCCGCGTGGCGGTGACGATCCGCGGCTCGGACATCCTGATCGACTTCGAGGGCACCGGCCCGCAGGCGCGCGGCGCGCTGAACCTGTCGCGGAGCGGCCTGGAAGCCACCTGCGCCTATGCGGTCAAGACCATGCTCGACCCGGAGATCCCGCCCAACAGCGGGCTGTTCGGCGGCATCGCGATCACCGCGCCCGAGGGCACGATCGTCAACCCGCGCTTCCCCGCCGCGACCTGCACGCGCGCGATCACCGCGAACCGCGTGGCCGGCGCGATCATCGCCGCGCTGAACCAGGTGGCGCCGCCGGAGCGCAAGCTCGCCGCGAGCAACGACTCCGTGCCCGCGATGGTGCTGTCGGGCCAGCGCCCCGGCGGCACCTATGTCTATATCGAGACGCTCGGCGGCGGGATCGGCGCGATGCACGGGCAGGACGGCATGGAAGCCTCGCACGTGCACGTCACGAACAGCTCCAACCTGCCGGCCGAGGCGATGGAGATCGAGTACCCCGTGCTGGTGGATCAGTACGCGCTGGTCGAGGACAGCGGCGGCGCCGGGCGCTGGCGCGGGGGCCTCGGGATCCTGCGCCAGATCCGCTCGCGCGCCGACGACACGCTGTTCACCGCGCGCTCGGACGGGCACATCGCCGTGGCGCCCGGTCTGGAGGGCGGGCGCGACGGCGGCCCGGCCGAGGTGGTGTTCCTGCCGACCGATGGTCCGCCACAGGCGCTCGGCGCGGGGATCACGGCGATCCCGATGCGGACGGGCGCGGCCGCGCGGGTCGAGACACCCGGCGGTGCCGGGCTCGGCGATCCGGCGGCGCGCGACCCGCTCGCGCTCGCCGAGGACATCGCCGACGGAAAGACAAGCCGCGCGAACGCGGTGCGCGACTACGGGGAGACTGCCGTCGCGGCAGCCGAGGCACTCTGGACGACAAAGGGAGACAGGTGATGCTGACACGACGCACGGCGCTGCTCGCAGGCGGCGCCGCACTGGCGGGATCGGCCGCGCATGGCCAGGCCGCGTTTCCGACGCGCCCGATCCGGCTGATCATTCCGTTCGCGGCCGGCGGCGGCACCGATGTGCCGGGGCGCATCCTCGCCGACGCGATGACGACCTCGCTCGGCCAGCCTGTGGTGGTCGAGAACCGCACCGGTGCGGGCGGCACGATCGGCATGGAACTGACGGTGCGCGCAGCCCCCGACGGCTACACCCTGGTGCTGACCAGCAACGGCGCGATGTCGAGCTCCAAGCTGATCTATCCGAACCTCGCCTTCGACCCGCAGACCGACCTGCTGCCGATCAGCAACTGGTTCAAGGTGGACAACGTCATCGCGGTGAAGGCCGACAGCCGGTTCCGCCGGGTCGCGGATGTGCTCGAGGCCGCGCGCAAGGAGCCGGGGAAGATCACCTTCGGCTCGGGCGGGCACGGCTCGACGCTGCACCTGATGGGCGAGATGTTCCAGTACCGTGCCGGCGTGCAGATGGTGCACGTGCCGTATCGCGGCGGTGCCGCGGCGCTGACCGACCTGATCGCGGGCAATCTCGACACGGCCTTCGACTCGACCCCCTCGATCGGCCCGCAGATCAAGGCTGGTGCCGTGCGCGCGCTTGCCGTGTGCGGTGCCACGCGCAGCCCCTTCTTCCCCGATGTGCCGACGATGACCGAGGAGGGGATCAGGGACTTCCAGGAGTTCTCCTGGGGCGGCGTGTTCGCGCCGCGCGCAACCCCGGCACCGGTCGTCGAGCGGCTCGCCGCCGCGATCATCGCCGCCGGCCGCAACCCGGCAGTGATCGCGCGGATGGCGCAGGCCTACGCGGAGGCGATCCCGAACACCCCGGCCGAGTTCGCGCGGGTGGTCCGCGACGAGGCGGCGCGGTGGGAGCCGGTGGTGCGCGCGGCGAACATCGTCGCGAACTAGCGCGCTGACGGGCGGGGCCGCGGCCGGCCCCGCCTTCCGCTCACGTGGGCGAGGACGACGGGATGGATGTTTCTCACGCGGACGAACCGCTGCTGCTGACGCCCGGCCCGGTGACGCTGTCGGCGCGCGTGAAGCAGGTGATGCTGCACGACTACGCCTCGGGTGACGAGCGCGTGCTGGCCGAGCTCGCCTTCTGCCGGCGCTACCTGGTCGGGCTCTGCAACGGCGAGCGCAGCCACACCGCCGTCCCGATCGTCGGCAGCGGCACCTCGGGCGTCGAGGCGGCGATCGGCACCTTCGTGCCGCGCAACGGCAAGCTGCTGATCCACACCAACGGCATCTACGGCGACCGCATCGTGGAGGTCGCGCGACGGCTGGGCATGCCGCAGGCGAGCTTCCGCACCGCTCCCTTCACGCCGCCGACCGTCGCGGAGTTCGAGGACCGGCTGAAGGCCGATCCCGCGATCACCCATGTGATGGTGGTGCATTGCGAGACCTCGACTGGCATCCTCAACCCGATCGAGGCGATCGCGGACCTGTGCAAGCGCATGGGCAAGGGGCTGCTGATCGACGCGGTCGCGTCGTTCGGCGCGTTCATGCTGGACGCCAGGGCGCTGGTGTTCGACGCCGCGGTCACCTCGGCGAACAAGGGGCTGCAGGCGCCGCCCGGTCTCGCCTGGATCGTCGCCAAGCGCTCCGCGCTCGAAGAGGCGAAGGGCAACGCGCAGAGCCTGACGCTCGATCTCTGGGACCAGCACCAGCACATGGAGCGGACGGGAATGTTCCGCTTCACGCCCGCGACGCACCTGATCCTGGCGATGGGCGAGGCGCTGCGCGAGCACCAGGAGGAAGGCGGCATCGAGGGCCGCCAGGCGCGCTACCGCGCGAGCTGGCGGCGGCTGGTGGACGGGATGCGCCAGATGGGCTTCCGCACCCTGCTCGACGACGCGGACGCCTCCCCGATCGTCGCGACCTTCCACGAGCCGGAGGACCCGGCCTACAGCTTCCAGGCGCTCTATGCCGGGATGAAACGGCGCGGCTTCGTGATCTTCCCGGGCCGGCTGGCCGCGGCGAACACGTTCCGCATCGCCTGCATCGGCACGGTCACGCCGGAGGATATCGGCCGCGCGCTCGATGCGCTCGCCGACACGCTGGACGAGATGGGTGTCAGGATCGCCGGCCGCGCCGTGGCGGCCGACTGACAGCCGGGACTGGCGGGGCGGCCGCGCGCACGACCGGCCCTGATTGCCGCCTCACGGCGCGGCGTCGGCCCTGAAGCGGAACGGATGGAACGGCGCGATCGGCAGGTTGGTCGTCCCGTCCAGCGCAAGCTGCGCCACCATCGCGCCCACCGCCGGGGCGATCGCGAAGCCGTGGCCGGAGAAGCCGAAGGCGTGCACCAGGCCCTCGCTGCGGCCGGGGCCGATCACCGGGAGGTCGTCCGTCGCCACGCCCTCGATCCCCGCCCAGATGTGCACGAGCTCGCTGCCGGCGAGCACGGGGAACAGCTCGAGCGCGGTCTTCGCCGAGTAGGCGGCGCGGTCGATGTCGAGCACCACCCGGCCGGTGTCGAGATCGCCCACTCCCTTGTGCCCGCCACCGATCATGACGTGGCCGGAGGCGAGCTGCTTGAACGACAGCGGCCGTCCGGTCGCGCCCACCACCGGCGTGACGAAAGGCGGAAGCGGCGAGGTCAGCAGCATCATGAAGGCCGAGAACCGCAGCGGGATCATCTCGCCCGCCATGCGCGCGATCCGCGGCCCCCAGGCGCCGGCGGCGTTCACCACGATCGGCGCGGTATCGCGGGTTCCGTCCGCGAGCGCGACGTGCCAGAGCCCTGCCGAACGCTCGAGCCCGATCACGTGCGCGCCCTCACGCACGACCGCGCCCGCTGCCTCGGCCGCGCGGCGGAAGGCGAGCGCGGTGCGGTAGGGGGTGGCGAAGCCGTCGGTGCGCACCACGAGCCCGCCGACGCAATGCGGCGCGATCGCGGGCAGCAGGTGCCGCAGTTCGTCGCGATCGACCAGCTCCTCATGCGCCCAGCCGCGCGCGCGCATCGCGCGGACGCGCGCGGCGAGCTGCGCGAACTCGGCATCGGTCTCGGCGACCTTCACCTGGCCGCCCTCGGTGTAGCCGCAATCGTCGCCGACCAGGCCCGTGATGCCGCGCCACATCTCGAGTGCGGCGAGCGCGATCGGCACCTCGGCAAAGTCGCGCCCGAGCGTGCGCACCCCGCCCGCCGAGGCCGAGGAGGCGTAGGCGGCGATCCGGTCTGCTTCCAGCACCAGCACGCGCTGCCCGCGCCGCGCGAGCTGCACCGCGGCCGAGAGCCCGTGCAGCCCGCCGCCGATGACGATGACGTCGTGGCTCATGCGAGCGCCGGATCGGTCTGGAGGGGACGGGGCGGCGGCCGTTCGCCGGCGCGTGCGGCGAGGGCGGCGAAGGGGATCGGCACGGCGGGGGTGAACGGGATCGGCTCCGCGTCGGTGCGGTCCCGCAGCACCGTCGCGATGCCGACCGCGCCCGCATCGCGCAGCTCGACCTTCGTGACGCCGAGCGAGCCGGCCGGCACGTCGTCCTCGTTCACGCGTTCCGGTACGGGCCCGACCGTCACGGCGTCTTTCGCCGCGAGGCCGAGGATCGCCTGCGCAACGACCCGGCCGTGACGCACGGCCTCGTCCTCCGTCGCGGCGCCGAGCACCGCGCCGGCGGCGAACACACCCGGAACGCCGGTGCGCCCCTGGGGATCGACCACCGGCCGCCAGGCGCGTGTCCGGCAGCCGAGCGCCAGCAACAGATGGAGCACCGGCGCCGCGACGACGAGGATGTCGAACGGCACGGCATCGATCTGTCCGGCGTGCAGGACCCACAGTCGACCGGGTTCGGCATGCCACGCCGTCGCGTCGGGACGGGCGACAAGGCGCGCGTCGGGCAAGAGCGCCGCGGCCGCGCGGCCAGCAGGGCCCGCGCCGACGATGACGATGCGCTCAGCCATGCGCAAGCTCCCCGACGGTGAGCGGCTTGTAGGGAGCGCGCGGACGGTAGGTGCCGGCCTCGGCTACCGCAATCCCGCGCTCGCACGCGATCAGCGCCGCGACGGTCGGGCCGCAGAGCCGTCCCTGGCACGCGCCCATGCCGCACCGCAGATACGCCTTCGCCTGGTTCGGCCCAGTGGCTCCAAGGCGCGCGGCCCGGCGCACCTGGCCGGCCGTCACCTCCTCGCAGCGGCAGACGATGGTTGTGTCGTCGGGGGGCGTCAGCACCTCCGGCGGAGGCCGGTAGAGCGCATCGAGGAACGGACGGATCGCGAGCGCGCGCGCGCGCTCGGCAAGCGGTGCGGCGGCCTCGGCATCACGCCGCGCCCGGTCGATCCGCCCGAGCCGGTGCGCGGCATCGAGCGCCGCGAGCCGGCCGAGCGCGCGGGCGGCCTGCCAGCCGCCGATCCCGGCACCGTCGCCCGCGATCGCGATCCGCTCGGCCGAGCTCGCGCCGAAATCGTCGATGCGCGGGCGCCAGCAGAGCTGCGCCTCGTCCCAGTCATGCACGAGGCCGAGCGCGAGCGGGACCTGCACGTTCGGGATGACGCCCTCGTGCAGCAGCAGCGTGGCCACGTCGCGGCTGCCGCCGGTCCACCTGACGCGTTCGAGACGTTCGCTGCCCTCGGCGCGCAGCCCGCGCACGCCCTGGATCACGGGCACGCCGGCGCGCGCGGCCGCGCGCATCATCGCGATCCCCTTCCGCAACCAGGCGCGGCCGCGCCAGAGCCCCGGCAGGTGGCCGAGCGCCGTGCCGATGGTGCCGGCGCGGCGCGTCTCCAGGATGGCGGCTGGCGGTGCGCCGGCCGCGATCAGCTGCTGCGCGATCAGCCACAGCAGCGGTCCCTGCCCGGCGAGCACCGTCGGCCCCACCGGCACCGCGGCGGCGGTCTTGAGCAGGATCTGCGCCGCGCCGGCGGTCATCACGCCGGGCAGGGTCCAGCCGGGGATCGGCACGGGCCGCTCCATCGCGCCGGTCGCGAGCACGACGCGCTTCGCATCGAGTCGCGAGGTGCGGCCGCCATGCGCCAGAGAGAGTTCCCCGTCCGGATCAAGATGCCAGAGCGTCGTTCCGGGCAGGGAGCGCACGCGGCTCGCGCGCAGCCGGGCCGCGTCCTCGCGGCCGGCGAGATAGTCCTCGCCCAGCGTCTCGGCCGCCTGCGCGCGCTCGATGCCGCGCCAGATCTGCCCGCCCGGCGCGGGCTGCTCGTCGATCAGCGCGACCGAGAGGCCGAGCCGGTCTGCCTCCAGTGCCGCGGCGAGGCCGGCAGGGCCGGCACCGATCACCGCGAGATCGACTGCCTCCGTCATTCTGCGTCCGTCTCGATGACCCGCGCGCCGCGCTGCGGCCGGATCGTCATGCCCTCGCGCACCTCCACCATGCAGGATTGGCGGTTCGGCACGGAGTCGATCTCGGCGAGGCAGTCGAAGCACACGCCCATCATGCAGTAGGGCAGGCGCTTCGCCCCCGTGACGGGCGTTTCGCGGACCGCCGGCAGGCCGGCGGCGAGCACCGCGGCCGCAGCCGAGGCGCCCTCGGGCACCGCCACCTCGCGCCCCTCCACGCGCACGCGCACGGTGGCGCGCGCCTCAGGCCGCAGCCGGAACATCGAAGCGCGCGGGCGTGAAGGGGGCGAGCATCGGATCGAGGGCTCCCTCGGCGATCATCGGGGCAAGGGCGAAGGCGTGGGCCGCGGCGAGCGTCACGCCGGAGTGGCAGTTGGCGACGAAGGCGCCGGGCGCGGTGCGCGACTGCGCGTAGATCGGCAACCCGTCGGCCGACATCACGCGCAGCGCCGACCAGGCGCGCACGATGTTCAGCTCCGCGAGCCAGGGAAAGGAGGCGACCGCGCGCGCCGCGATCATCGCCATCACGTCGGGGCTCTGGCTGACGTCGAAGCCTGCGTCCTCCTTCGAATCCCCCATCATGATCGTGCCTTCGCCGGTCTGGCGCACGAAGGTGGTGGGCATCGGCAGGACCCGGCGCGCGCGCTCGGTCACCAGCACCTGGCCCTTGTTCGGCGCCACCGGTGCCGAGAGCCCGAACAGCGGCGCAAGGTCGCGATTGCCGAGGCCGGCAGCCAGCACCACGCGCGTGGCGAGGATCTCGCCCGCCTGCGTGCTCAGCCGGAAGTCGTGCGGCTTGGCGCTCGCACCGGTGAGCCGCGCATTCGGCAGGTAGCGCCCGCCCGCTTCGGTGAACGCACGGTGCAGCGCGTGCAGGAGCTTCAGCGAATTGACGTGGCCGTCATAGGGCGTCCAGGTTGCGCCGACCACCTTCGGGCCAATCCCCGGCAGCATGTCGGCGAGTTCGCGGCCCTGGACCAGCCGGTACTCGTAGCCGTGATTGCCCGCGCCGATGCGCAGCCGCTCGAGCAGCGCGAGGCGCTCGTCGATCTCCGCGTCGGTGAAGCAGAGATGCACGCCGCCCGGCTGGTGCAGTTCGGTCTCGATTCCGGTCGCATCGCGCAGGGCATCGCGCAGCCCCGGCCACTCCGTCGCCGAAAGCCGCGTCCAGCGCGTATAGGCCGGCTGGCCGTCGCCCTTGCCCTGCACCCACACGAGCGCGAAGTTGCCGCGGCTCGCGCGGAACGCGACATCGCCCTCGTCGAGCAGCACCACCGAGAGGCCGCGGCGGAGCAGTCCCCACGCGATCGCCGCGCCGACCAGCCCGCCGCCGACGACGGCCGCGTCGCACCGCTGCGCCGTCATCGCTCGTCGCCTCCGTTCATGCGCCCCGCGAGCGCCCAGCCGCGCTCGCCGACGTATTGCGTGTTGTACATCAGCCCGGTGCCGACCAGGCCGATGCCGATCGCACGGTCGCCGGCGAAGCGCGCGGCCGGCACGATGTCGTCCGCCGGCAGGCCGGTGATCGTGCCGCGGAAGCCGGGCGGGATCGCGACGCATATCGGGTCGTCATCGAGCAAGGCGGCACCGATCTGCTCGTCGGCCCGCTGGGCCTGGAGGTCCGCCAGCGCATCGGTGCCCGACCGGATGTGTCCGCGTGATCGGGATCGGGCCGCGCGCCGGGCGTGCCGGTCGGGTGTGCGGGGCTGTCGCGGGACTGGGGAGGGCGAGGGGGCCCGGCAGCATCGGCCCTCCGCGTCGTTCGTCAGGCCCTGCCGTGGCAGTGCTTGTACTTCTTTCCCGACCCGCAGGGACACGGCGCGTTGCGCGGCGTGTGATGCCAGGTCGAGGGGTCGCCGGCATCGACCTGCGTCTGCTTGCCGCGCGCCGGCCGCGTCAGCAGCGCGGTGCCGCCGCCATTGCCCTCGACCGGCTCCATCGCCTCGCCCTCGCCTGTCGCGTTGGTGAAGTACACCGGCTCCGGCGGCGGTGGCGGCGCGAGCTCGACGCGCGCCATCAGCGACGTCACCCGCTCGCGCAGATGCTGGAGCATCGCGTTGAACAGATTGAACGCCTCGTTCTTGTACTCGTTCAGCGGGTCGCGCTGGCCGTAGGCGCGCAATCCAATGCCCTGACGCAGATG
This sequence comes from Elioraea sp., assembly GCF_051860475.1. Taxonomy (NCBI): domain Bacteria; kingdom Pseudomonadati; phylum Pseudomonadota; class Alphaproteobacteria; order Acetobacterales; family Elioraeaceae; genus Elioraea; species Elioraea sp. Next base: position 76,168 of record NZ_JBHYDW010000002.1, read on the forward strand.
ATCGAGCGTCAGCAGGTGCTCCTTCCACACCTGGTCGAGCATCTGGAGCAGCACCGACTTCTCGATCTGGCGCATCAGGTCGGCGCCGAAATCCGCGGTCTTCTTCGCCATCAGCGAGTCGGTGGCGCGCTCGATCCGCTCGCGGATATCGGCCTCGTCGATGCCCTCCTCCTTGGCCCAGTCATCCACCGGCAGGTCGAGGTTGAACAGGCGCACGATCTCGTCGCGCAAGCCGGCCGCGTCCCACTGCTCGGGCATCGCATGCTCGGGGATGTGCTTGGCGACCGCATCCGCGATCACCTCGTGACGCATCTCGGCCACGGTCGCGGCGACGTCATTCGCCTTCATGAACTCGCGGCGCTGGGCATAGACCTCGCGGCGCTGGTCGTTCATCACGTTGTCGTACTTGAGCAGGTTCTTGCGGGTGTCGAAGTTGCGGGCCTCGACCTTCTTCTGCGCCTTCTCGAGTGCCTTGTTGATCCAGGGATGGACGATCGCCTCGCCCTCCTTGAGACCAAGCTTCTGCAGCATCCCGCCCATCCGGTCGGAGCCGAAGATGCGCATCAGGTCGTCCTCGAGCGAGAGGAAGAACTTCGATCCGCCCGGGTCGCCCTGGCGGCCGGAGCGGCCGCGCAGCTGGTTGTCGATGCGCCGGCTCTCGTGGCGCTCGGTGCCGATGACATAGAGCCCGCCGGCCACCTTCACGATCTCGCGATTGGCCGCGACCTCGTCGCGGATCGCCTGGGTGCGGGCGGCCCGCTCGGCCTCGTCCTCGATGCCGGCGAGTTCGAGGCGGATGCGCATGTCGGCATTGCCGCCGAGCTGGATGTCGGTGCCGCGACCGGCCATGTTGGTCGCCACCGTCACCGAGCCGGGCGCGCCGGCCTGGGCGATGATGTAGGCCTCCTGCTCGTGGAAGCGGGCGTTCAGCACGGAGTGCGGAATGCCCGCCTGCTTCATCAGTTCGGCCACGGCCTCGCTCTTCTCGATCGAGGTCGTGCCCATCAGCACCGGCTGCTTGCGCTCGCGGCACTCCTTGATCAGCGCGATCACCGCGTCGTACTTCTCGCGCGCCGACTTGTAGACCTCGTCGTCGTTGTCCTTGCGCGCCACGGGCACGTTGGTCGGGATCTCGACCACGTCGAGCTTGTAGATCTCCATGAACTCGTCGGCCTCGGTCGCGGCCGTGCCGGTCATGCCGGCGAGCTTGGGATAGAGGCGGAAGTAGTTCTGGAAGGTGATCGAGGCGAGCGTCTGGTTCTCGGGCTGGACGGGCACGTGCTCCTTCGCCTCGAGCGCCTGGTGCAGCCCGTCGGAGTAGCGGCGGCCCTCCATCATGCGGCCGGTGAACTCGTCGATGATGACGATCTTGTCCACGCCGTCGCGCGGGTCCTTGCGCACCACGTAGTCGACGTCGAGGCGGAACAGCGTGTGCGCGCGCACCGACTGCGTCAGGTGATGCACGATCGTGACGTTCGCGCTGTCGTAGAGGTTGCCCTCCTTCAGGATGCCCGCATCCCGCAGCATCTGCTCGACCCGCTCGTTGCCGATCTCGGTCAGCGAGACGGTCTTGAACTTCTCCTCCTTCTCGTAGGTCGCGGTGTCCTTCACCAGCTCGGCGACCACGGCATCGACCTGGCGGTAGAGCTCCGAGCTGTCGTCGGCCGGGCCGGAGATGATCAGCGGCGTGCGCGCCTCGTCGATCAGGATGGAGTCCACCTCGTCGACGATCGCGTAGTTGAAGTCCCGGTGCACCATGTCCTCGAACCGGTACTTCATGTTGTCGCGCAGGTAGTCGAAGCCGAACTCGTTGTTGGTGCCGTAGGTGATGTCGCAGGCATAGGCCGCGCGGCGCTCGTCGTCGGTGAGGCCATGCACGATCACGCCGACGGTCAGGCCGAGGAAGCCGTAGATCTGGCCCATCCACTCGGCGTCGCGGCGGGCGAGGTAGTCGTTCACCGTGACGATGTGCACGCCCTTCTGGGTGAGCGCGTTCAGATACGCGGGCAGGGTGGCGACCAGGGTCTTGCCCTCGCCGGTCTTCATCTCGGCGATCTTGCCCTCATGCAGGACAATGCCGCCGATCAGCTGGACGTCGAAATGCCGTTGGCCGAGGGTCCGCACGGCCGCCTCGCGCACGGTGGCGAAGGCCTCGGGCAGCAGATCGTCCAGCGCCTCGCCCTTGGCCAGCCGCTCGCGGAACGCCACGGTCTGGGCGCGCAGCTCGGCGTCCGACATCGCCTTCATCTTCGGCTCGAGCGCGGTGATGGCAGGGACGCGCTTCTTCAGGCCCTTGAGCGCGCGATCGTTCGAGGTGCCGAGAAAGACGCGGGCGAGGCGATTGAGCATGCGACTGTCCTGCGGTGGTCGTGAGGGCGCGGGCTGCGCGATCCGGCGACCCGCCGCCCCGCGCGCCAAGCGCCGGGGCACCACCTGGGGCAGGGTCCCAGATGTCAGATAGGCGCGCCCCCGCCCGGCCGTCAATCATGCCCCCGGGCGCTGGCTTGAGGGCTGGGGGGTGTTCCGCCATGATCGCGTCCCCGGGCGGCGCTTCCGCCGTGCCCGCGTCAAGGATCGCCCGCATGTCCGCCATTCCGATCCGCGCCGCGCTTCTGGCGACGGCCCTGCTCGCCTCGCCGCTGCCCGCGGAGGCGCAGCTCCAGCCCGTCGCGCCGGGCGGCGACCCGGTGGTGGCGCGCGTCGACGGCGCCGAGATCCGCTTTTCGGACGTCGCCGAGGCGGCGCAGCGCCTGCCCGAGCAGTTCCGCGGCATGCCACCGCAGATCCTGTTCCCGCTGCTGATCGACCAGATGATCACCGAGGCGGTGGTGACCCAGGCTGCGCGCAAGGCCGGGTTGCAGGACACGCCCGAGGTGCGGCGGCAGATGGCGCGGATCGAGGACCAGGTGATCCAGCAGGCGCTGATCGGCCGCGAGATCGCCGAGAAGGTGACGGAACAGAGCCTGCGCGCGCGCTACCAGCGCGAGATCGCGGACAAGCCGGCCGAGGCCGAGGTCCGGGCGCGTCACATCCTCGTGCAGACCGAGAGCGAGGCGCACACGATCATCACGTCGCTTGCCGGCGGGGCCGATTTCGCCGCGACCGCGCGAGAGAAGAGCCGCGGTCCCGGAGCCGCCGAGGGCGGGGATCTGGGCTTCTTCAAGAAGGAGGACATGCCCGAGGCACTGGCCGAAGCCGCCTTCGCGCTCCAGCCCGGCCAGGTCGGGCCGAACCCCGTGCGCACCCAGTTCGGCTGGCACGTGGTGAAGGTGGAGGAGCGGCGCGAGCAGCCGCGGCCGAGCTTCGAGGAGGCCGAGGCGGGGCTGCGGCGGACCGCCTCGGAGGAAGTGGCCGAGGCGCTGGTGGAACGGCTGCGCGGGCAGTCGCGGATCGAGCGGTTTGGGCTCGACGGCTCGCCGCTTCCCGCGACGCCGCGCTGAGGGTCCGGCCATGGCCCATCCGATTTCGCCGCTCGCGGTGCCGCTGCCGTCGTTTCCGCCGATTGCCGGGGTGCGTCTCGGCACCGCCCGCGCCGAGATCCGCTACGTCGCCCGCGAGGACGTGACGATGATGGTGTTCCCGCCCGGCACGACGGTGGCGGGGGTGTTCACGCGGAACCGCTGCCCCGGCGCGCCGGTCGACTGGTGCCGCGCGGCGCTCAAGGGGGGCAAGGCCCGTGCGCTGGTGGTGACGGCGGGCAACTCGAACGTGTTCACGGGCCGGGCAGGGCGCGAGACCTGCGCGGCGACGGCGTCGGCGATGGCGGAGCTTGCCCAGTGCAAGCCGCGCGAGGTGTTCCTCGCCTCCACGGGCGTGATCGGCCAGCGCCTGCCGACCGAGAGGCTGGTCGGCGCCCTGCCGGGGCTGTTCGGCGCGCTCTGCGAGGACGCGTGGGAGGCAGCGGCGCGCGCGATCATGACCACCGACACCTTCCCGAAGGGCTCGGTGCGCAAGGCGCGGATCGGCGAGACGGAGGTGACGATCGCCGGCATCGCCAAGGGCAGCGGCATGATCGCGCCCGACATGGCGACGATGCTGTGCTTCCTTGCCACCGACGCGAGGGTGCCGGCGGCGGTGTTGCAGACGCTGCTGGCGAAGGGGGTGGATGGCAGCTTCAACCGCACCACGGTCGATTCCGACACGTCGACCAGCGATACGGTGCTGGTGTTCGCGACCGGGGCGGCGAAGCATCCGCGCGTGCCGGCCCAGGGGGGTGCGATGCTGCGCGACTTCGCGCGCGCGCTGAACGAGGTGTTGATGGACCTGGCGCTCGCGGTGGTGCGCGACGGCGAGGGGGCGCAGAAGCTGATCCGCATCGACGTGACGGGAGCGGTGACGAGCCGGTCGGCGCGTCGGATCGGGCTGTCGATCGCGAATTCGCCGCTGGTGAAGACGGCGATCGCTGGCGAGGACGCGAACTGGGGCCGGATCGTGATGGCGGTCGGCAAGGCGGGCGAACCCGCCGATCGCGACCGTCTGTCGGTGGCGGTCGGGGGGGTGTGGATGGCGAAGGACGGCGAGGTGGCGCCGGACTACGACGAGACCCCCGTGGTCGCGCACATGAAGGGCCGCGAGATCCGGATCGAGGCCGATCTGGGCCTCGGCCGCGGCAGGGCCACGGTATGGACCTGCGATCTGACGCACGGCTACATCGACATCAACGGGTCGTACCGCTCGTAGGTCGTGCGGGGGTGTGGGCGGCTCGGGCTCCCATCGCGGCGTGCCGCGACACTGGTCTGGACGGCCCCGCGGCCCTGGATGCCCTGGAGGCGTGCGGTGCGTCGCACCACTGGGGGCGGCTGGTGCCGCGGCTGGGCCATCGGGTGCGGTTGATCCCGGCGCAGTCCGTGAAGCCGTTCGCCAAGCGCGGCAAGAGCGATCGGATCGACGCTGAAGCGGCGCGCGACCGCAGGCCGCCCCCCGCCACGGCCTGACCGCCGGCGGCCAAGCCGCGGCGCAAGCACCGTGCGGGAGACCATGACGATCCGGCGGACCGACGAACGCACCACCCCGCAGGTTCCCATCGCCAGACAGGCCGCTGCGATGTTCGGGAGGCGTTCGCGAAACCCATCCGAGCCAGCGACAGGGCGCCCAGCCAGCCGCTGCTGAACCGCCGACACCAAACGGCTCCGACGACGCTCAACCATCTGGCCAACCTGGCCTTTCAGCACTGAGCTCGGTCAGCCCCAAAGGCATGGAGACGCAACGTGACCCCCATCGCGCGGCAACCCGACCGCCAGGCGGACCTTCCGCCCCTGCCGCATTCGTGTGCACCCCCGCAGCGTTGCTCGCCTTGATCCCGGGCGAGCCGGGGCGATACCTTACACGATCGGTGGATCACGGGGCGGGCGCCCCGCGCGCGGCACCCCGCGCTGGAACGGATGGTCTCAGATGAAGGTTTCATTCCGCTCGGCTCTGCTCGCCGCCGCCATCGCCTTCGGCGCGGGCGCGGCGCTGAACCACCCGGTGGGCGACTGGGTCAGCACCCGGCTGGGTCTCGGCGCCCAGGCGCAGGACAGCGGCCGGGCCGACACCTACCGGCTGCTCAGCCTGTTCGGCGACGTGTTCGAGCGCATCCGCGCCGAGTACGTCGAGCCGGTGAACGACCGCGAGGTGGTGGAGGCCGCGATCAACGGCATGCTCACCAGCCTCGATCCGCATTCGGGCTACATGAACCCCCGCACCTTCCGTGACATGCAGGTGCAGACGCGCGGCGAGTTCGGCGGGCTTGGAATCGAGGTCACGCAGGAGAGCGGCTACATCAAGGTGATCAGCCCGATCGACGACACCCCGGCGTTCCGCGCCGGCGTGAAGGCGGGCGACCTGATCACCCATATCGACGGCCGGTCCGTGCAGGGGCTGACGCTGAACGAGGCGGTCGAGCGGATGCGCGGGGCGCCGCGCACCGAAATCAAGCTGACGATCCGGCGCGAGGGCCAGACCCAGCCGGTGCAGATGTCGATCGTGCGCGACATCATCCGCATCCAGTCGGTGCGCTCGCGGCTCGAGGACGATGTCGGCTACATCCGCATCACCAGCTTCAACGAGCAGACCGACCAGGGGCTGCGCCGGGCGGTGCAGCAGATCCGCGCGCAGGGCGGGGCGCGGCTCAAGGGCATCGTCATCGACATGCGCAACAACCCCGGCGGGCTACTCGACCAGGCGGTCTCGGTCTCGGACGACTTCCTCGACCAGGGCGAGATCGTCTCGACCCGCGCGCGCCGGGCCGAGGACGCACAGCGCTACAACGCCAAGCCGGGCGACATCGCGGCGGGGTTGCCGATCGTGGTGCTGATCAACGGCGGTTCGGCCTCCGCCAGCGAGATCGTCGCCGGCGCGCTTCAGGACCACCGCCGCGCGGTGGTGATCGGCACGCGCAGCTTCGGCAAGGGCTCGGTCCAGACCGTCATGCCGCTGCCCGGCAACGGTGCGATCCGGCTGACCACCGCGCGCTACTACACGCCCTCGGGCCGCTCGATCCAGGCGACCGGGATCGAGCCCGACGTGGTGATCGAGCTCTACGACGGCGAGGCCCGGGCGGAGGCGCGCGACCGCGAGGCCAACCTCTCGCGGGCGCTGCGCAACGACGGCGGCAACGGCGCGACCCGCGCCTCGCCGGTGACGCCGCCGGCCCTGCCGCCCGGCTTCGTTGAGGGCTCGGCCAGCCCGCCGAAGCCTCCCGCCGATGGCCAGCCGCCGATCCAGTTCGGCGACCTCGCGCGCGACTACCAGTTGCAGCGCGCGATCGAGCTGGTGCGTGGGCTTTCGGTGATGCGGCGGGCGTCGAACTGAGCGGATCGCACGAGAACGACGGATCGTGACTGAGCATCGCGGCGGGCTCGCGCCCGCGTGGCGGGCACTGATCGCGTTCTGGCTGGTGCTGCTGGTGGGCGGCGGCGCACTGGTCGCTTGGCTGGAGTTCGCCCCGCCCGAGGAGGCCGGAATCGCTGCCGCACCGGCGCCGCCGCCGCAGGTCTCCGTGCCGCCCGCCCCCGACGCAGCACCCCCCGCCACTGCGGCGGTCGCGGACGCACCTCCCCCGGCCGCGTCGCCGGCAGCGCCGGCGGAGCGCCTCCCTGGCAGCGCCGTCCAGCTCGGTCCCGGCGGCATTGCCGAGCCCGACCCTGCCCTGATCGAGCTCCGCCCGGACGGCGCCCTGCCCTGGATCGCTCCGGACGGACGCCAGCCCTGGCGCGTCTATGCCCGCCGCTTCGACGACGCCGACCGCAGGCCCCGCATCGCCGTGCTGGTGGTCGGACTCGGCGTCAGCGAGGGCGCGACCACGACCGCGATCGAGCGGCTGCCGGGCGAGATCAGCCTCGCCTTCTCGCCCTACGGCCTCCGCCTCGATCGGCAGTTCGCCGCCGCTCGCGCGGCCGGCCACGAGGTGCTGATCGGCCTGCCGATGGAGCCGGCCAACTTCCCGCTCAACGATCCCGGACCCCAGGCCCTGCTCACCGGCCTGCCGCCGCCCGAGAACGCGGCCCGGCTGGCCTGGGCGCTGTCGCGCGCGCAGGGCTATGTCGGCGTGACCAACGCGGCCTCGGCGGTGCTGCGCGGCGAGCGCGTCTCCGCCTCGGCCGAGGCCATGCGCCCGGTGCTGGAGACACAGCGCGGGCGCGGCCTGCTCTATGTCGAGGCCCGGCCGGGCGAGCGCGCGCCGGGTACGGTGCCCGCGCGCGCGGCCGATCTGGTGATCGACGAGCGCCCGGCGCGCGCCGAGATTGAGGCGCGACTCGCCGAACTCGAGCGACTTGCCAAGGAACGCGGGGTCGCGCTCGGCATCTCGGGCCCCTCGCCGCTCTCGCTCGACCGGCTTGCGGTCTGGGCGCCTCAGGTCGGCACGCGGGGGCTCGTGCTTGCCCCGGTCAGCGCCGTGGTCGTCCGCCGCGCCAGCGCCGCTCGGCCTTGAGCCCCGACCCCGCTTCGCTGCCCTACCGTCCCAACGTCGGCGCCGTGCTGTTCGGACCGGACGGTCGGGTTCTGGTCTGCCGCCGCGCCGATCTGCCGAATGCCGAGGGCGTGCCCGGTGGCTGGCAGCTCCCCCAGGGCGGGTTGGACGAGGGCGAGGACCCGCGCGCCGCTGTGCTGCGCGAGCTCGCCGAGGAGATCGGCACCGACCGCGCCGAGATCATTGGCGAACACCCAGGCTGGCTGATCTACGACCTGCCGCCCGGCCTGCTCGGCGTCGCGCTGGGCGGGCGCTATCGCGGCCAGCGGCAGAAGTGGTTCGCGCTGCGCTTCCTCGGCACCGACGCCGATATCCGGCTGGACGCCGACCCGCATCCCGAGTTCGACGCCTGGCGCTGGGCCGATCTTGCGGAGCTTCCCGCGCTCGCCGTCACGTTCAAGCGCGCGATCTACGCCGAGCTCGCCCGGTCCTTCGTCCGGTTCGCCCGGCCGATGTGACCACCGCGCGAGGCGCTGCACCGGAACACAACCATTACTTGCTGGCCCTGCGTCTCGATCGGGCGCACAGTATCGTATTCCGGGACAACCCCGGATGCGTGCGGCGGCAGCGGAAGCCGCCCGGGACCCAACCTGTGAAAGACCTGATCGAGCAGGCGGCGTCGGTCGGCGCCGCAAACTTCACGGCCACCTCCGGACGTGTGCCGGAGCGGTTCAAGCTGCTGCGCGCCGCCGCGCCGGCCACCTTCGCCGGCTATGCTCTGATGCGCGCGGCGGTGATGCGCGACAAGGACGAGGGTGGGGCGCTTGATCTGAAGACCAAGGAGTTCCTGTTCGTGCTGCTCGATGCGTTGGCAGGCAATCGCGACGGCGCGCTCGGGCATCTGGAACGCGCGGTCCGTCTCGGCCTCACGGTGGAGGAGTTGGCCGAGGGGCTGACGCAGGTGATCATGGTCGGCGGGATCACGACCTGGAACCTGGTCGGGGCCGACGTCATGAGCCGCGCCCTGGAACTGACGGCCGAGCCGCCGGTGGTGCCGCCGCCGCTGGGGTAGCCGAAGCCATGGCGGAACCACGGTGGTGCCGCCATACGCCCTCCGTCATGCGTCCGTGTCACACCCGACGAGGCGCGACGCACTCGCAAGGGGCGCGGGGCAGGGGGCGCGGGGCAGGGGGCGCGGGGGGCCAATGGCCCCCCGGATCATTCCGTCAAAGATACTTGTAGTCCAGCCTGCGCATCCGCGCGTAGGCATCATCGGTGATCGCCGACTGCTCCATCAGCGCAGCGCGTGCCTTCACGAAGCTCTCGACCGTCTTCTTGGTCAAGGCATCGCCCGAGTCGCGCAGTTCGCTCAGCACCTCGCCGGCGGCGCTGCCGAGCGCGATCGCGATCTCGTCGGGCAGCATCTTCACCTGCACGCCGAACTCGGTCACCAGCCGCTGCATCGCCGGAATGTTCAGGGACTCGAAATCCGCGGCGACCTGATCGTAGTCGGCCTGGATCGCGACCTCGATCATGCGCTTGAAGTCGTTCGGCAGCGCATCGTATTTGCGCTTGTCCACCGAGCACTCGGCGGCGAGGCCCGGCTCGATCACCGATGGCCAGTAGTAGAACTTCGCGGCCTGGTGGAAGCCGAGCGCCAGGTCCGTGACGGGACCGACGAACTCCGCGGCGTCGAGCGCACCCGACTGGAGGTTGGGCAGGATCTCGCCCGCGCCGAGGTTGACCACCGCTACGCCGATCCGACGCCAGCATTCGCCGCCGAGGCCCGGGGTGCGGAACTTGAGCCCGCGTACATCGGCGACCGTGTTGATCTCCTTGCGGAACCATCCGGCGCCCTGCACGCCGGTGTCGGCCGCCATGAAGCCCTTCAGGTTGAACTGGGCGTAGATTTCGTCCCAGATCTCCTGTCCGCCCATGTTGCGGATCCAGGCGCGCAGCTCCTTCGAGGTCATACCCATCGGCACGCCGGTGAAGAAGTTCAGCCCGCGGTTCCGGTTCTGCCAGTAGTATGCGGCGCTGTGCATCATCTCCGCACCGCCTTGCGTCACCGCATCGAACACGCCGAGCGGCGGGACGAGCTGGCCGGCGGCGAAGACCTGGATGGTGAACCGTCCGCCCGACATCTCGCCGACGCGCCGCGCGATCCGTTCGGCACCGACGCCGAGGCCGGGAAACCCGCGCGGCCAGGAGGTGACCATGCGCCACTGCACACGGCCCTGGGCGATCGCGGGTGTCGCGAGCGTGGTCGCCGCCGCGCCGGCGCCGGCAGCAAAAAGGATACGACGCTTCATGAGAATCTGCCTCCCTGAGGACGGATGCGGGCTTGCTGCCCGCCTGGGGCCAAGACTTAGCCGAAGCCCCGACCGGGCGGAAGCGGCTACCAGGCGCGGCCGGCGAACCCCACGAGCACCAGCGCAACCAGCAGCATCTGCGCGAGGTTGATCGCCACCGACAGCGCATGCAGTCGCGTGAAAGGCCGCTTCGCGCTCGCATCCCCTGCCAGTTCCGCATCGCGGTAGGCGTTGATGCGTGGCATCAGCGCCTGGTGCGCGAACACGAAGCCCGCGGTCACCGTCGCCAGCACAATCGCCGCCTCCCACGCAACCGGGACGAGTGCGATCGCGGCCGCGCCGGCCATTCCGGTGCCCCAGACGTAGTAGACGGGAAACAGCCGGCGCAGGAACGCCCCTGCGGCCTTCGCCTCCAGCGCGCGGAACACGGTCGGCGCGACCACGAAGGCGAAGAACACCATGCCGCCCAGGAGCAGCGCGGTCGCGAACAGCGCGGTGCCGGCGGCGATTCCCTGCATCGACGTCAGACCGAGCGCGTGATGCCGCCGTCGACGCGCAGGCTCTGGCCGGTGATGTAGGAGGCGTCCGGCGAGAGCAGGAAGGCGACCGCGGCGGCGATCTCCTCGACGCGCGCGTAGCGTCCCATCGGGACGCGCGCCTTGCGCGCCTCCTTCTCCGGCAGCGAGTCGGTAAAGCCCGGCAGCACTGCGTTCATTCGGATGCCCTCGGCCGCGTGCTCGTCGGCATAGAGCTTCAGGTAGGCGGAGAGCGCGGCGCGCAAGGTGCTCATGGGAAAATCGGGCTCGGGCTCGAAGGCGGCGTAGGAGCTGATCGCCACCACCGATCCGCCGCCAGCGGCACGCAGATGCGGCGTCACCAACCGCGCGATCCGCACCAGCGGCAGGAAGGTCATGGCGAAGCCGGTGGACCAGTCCGCGTCGGTCAGGTCGAGCAGCCGGCCCTTCGGCGGATGGCCGACATTCACCACCGCCGCGTCGAGCCGGCCGAAGCGGGCGACCGTCGTCTCGACCAGCCAGGCGAGGTCGGCGGGCTCGGTCACCGACCCGCGCACCGCAACCCCGCCGAGCTCCTGCGCCAGCGCCGCAACCCCCTCGCCGGGCGAGAGCAGCCCGAGCGCGTAGCCGTCGGCGGCGAGGCGGCGCGCGATCGCCGCACCGATGCCGCGCCCGGCGGCGGTGACGATCGCGACGCGCGTCATGTCAGTAGCGGTAGGTCTCGGGCTTGAACGGCCCCGCCTGCGCTACGCCGATATAGGCGGACTGCTTCGCGTTCAGCGTGGTCAGCCTCGCGCCAAGCTTGGCGAGATGCAGCGCGGCAACCTTCTCGTCGAGCGCCTTGGGCAGCACATAGACCTTCTTCTGGTACTTGTCCGGATTGGTCCAGAGCTCGATCTGCGCCAGCGTCTGGTTCGAGAACGACGACGACATCACGAAGGACGGATGGCCGGTGGCGTTGCCGAGGTTCACCAGCCGCCCTTCCGAAAGAAGAATGATCCGCTTGCCGTCGGGGAACTCGATCTCGTCCACCTGCGGCTTGACGTTGTGCCAGCGGAAGTTCTTCAGCGCCGCGACCTGGATCTCGGAATCGAAGTGGCCGATGTTGCAGACGATCGCCCGGTCCTTCATCGCGCGCATGTGGTCGACGGTGATCACGTCGACATTGCCGGTGGCGGTGACGAAGATGTCGGCGCGCGGCGCGGCGTCCTCCATCGTGACGACCTCGTAGCCCTCCATCGCCGCCTGCAGCGCGCAGATCGGATCGACCTCGCTCACCATCACGCGGCAGCCGGCGTTGCGCAGGGACGCGGCCGAGCCCTTGCCGACATCGCCGAACCCCGCGACCATCGCCACCTTGCCGGCCATCATCACGTCGGTGCCGCGGCGGATGCCGTCCACCAGGCTCTCGCGGCAGCCATAGAGGTTGTCGAACTTCGACTTCGTCACGCTGTCATTGACGTTGATGGCGGGGAACAGCAGGCGCCCCTCCTTCTCCATCTGGTAGAGGCGGTGCACGCCAGTCGTGGTCTCCTCGGAGACGCCGCGGATCGCCTCGGCGAGCTTGGCGAACCAGCCGGGCCGGGTCTTCAGCGTGTCCTTGATCAGGGCGAAGAAGACCTCCTCCTCCTCGTTCCCGGGCTTGTCCAGGAATCCGGTGTCGCCTTGCTCGGCGCGCAGGCCGTAATGGACCAGCAACGTCATGTCGCCGCCGTCGTCGAGCAGCAGGGTGGGCGTGCCGCCATCGCCCCAGGTGAGCGTGCGGCGCACATAGTCCCAGTACTCGGCGAGCGTCTCGCCCTTCACCGCGAACACCGGCGTGCCGCCGGCGGCGATCGCGGCCGCGGCGTGGTCCTGGGTCGAGAAGATGTTGCAGGACGACCAGCGTACATCCGCGCCCAGCGCCCTCAGGGTCTCGATCAGGACCGCGGTCTGGATCGTCATGTGCAGGCAGCCGGCGATGCGCGCGCCCTTGAGCGGCTGCGTCGGACCGAACTCCGCGCGGATCGCCATCAGCCCGGGCATCTCGGTCTCGGCGATCGCGATCTCCTTGCGGCCCCAGTCGGCCAGGGCGAGGTCGCGGACAACGTAATCGGCGTGCGGCATCGGGCTCTCGGGCATCGGCGGCGGTCCTTTTCCGGGAATGCGCCGCCGCCTAGCACGCAGCCGGGCGGAAGGCCAGTGCGGAGCGTCTCACCTCCCGGTCAGGGACCGGTCGGGCCGCCCGCTGCGGCACGAGCGCGCTTGCCGGCGCGCCGGCGCTTCGCGATCTGCCCGATCCGGACCCGCACGGCGAGGTCGCCGATGTCGTCGGGATCGTAGGCACCGCCGTACCAGGCGATGACCTCCTTGTGCCGCCGGTGGCGGGGGTTGGTGGCGGCCTTGAGGAACTCCAGGTAGCCGGGCGGGCCGCCGACATCCTCGGGCGGGCCGCGCCGTGCCCCGTCGACGAGGCGCGGATAGGCGACGCCCGGTGCGCCCTCCTCCACCGCCTCGACCGTGATCAGGTGCTCCCAGTCATCGCCGAAATCGCAGACATAGGTGAAGCGCGTGACCCCGCGATCGACGAGCGAGGCCAGTTTCGCGACGCGCGCACGCAGGGTCCTGCGGCCGTCGAACCCGAACGACGCGGAGTCGTCGTAGATCGTCTCGCCGACGTGGAACGCGTAGAGGTGGTAGTCCTGCCAGCCCATCGCGGCCTGGACGACGTCGTGAAGCCCCTTGAGGGTGAGGCCGAGCGGCACCTCGACCCGCCGCCAGATGCTGGGGGCGATGTCCGCGAGCTCGATGCGGAGCCGCGCGATCCGTTCGCTGCCGCTCATGGGCCGAATCTGCCATTGCCGCGGGCCGCACTCCAGACCCGCATGCGCCCGTCAGCCGCGCCCCGGCAGCACCCCCGTCCACCATCGCAGGCGCGAGGCCGGGATCGTTCGCCGGATCGCAACGCGCGGTCACTTGTCCTCTCCGCCGTTCGTCCTGCTGCTACCACTTGAAGTAGATATTGTCCGACTCGCCCCTCGAGCGGGTGACATAGGCGTTCAATTTCACCCGGCGCTGATTGCCGGCCCCACTGATCATGTCCTTCGCGGTGCCCTTCGCGAGATGATCCAGCGCGCCATCGATGCGCTCGTGGAGCCCCTTCAGTGCCTGGATGACATCCTCGTCGGTGGCGTCCGGGCCCGCGAAGGAATGGTGTATGAGGTCGGTGCACACTTTGAAGCGGTTCACGAATTCTGCGGCCTCCTGGTCGGTCATCTTTCCGCCCAGTCCATGGGCGATCTTAATCAGCTCGGGATCAAGGCTGTTCAGGAAACCGTCCTTCGTCGTGGTGTCCTTCAAGATCTGCGTGAGGTGCCGCTTTTCCACTGCCGTGAACCGGGTGCTGTTGGCGCCGAGGATCGTCCGGCACCGCTCTTTTGCACTCTTGCACGATTTCGCGGGTTTCCGCATCTGCCTGGGCGGAATGCGCCCGTCGGGCTTGATCAGCACCATACGCTGGTAGCGGTCGGGATAGTGCGCCAAAGTCTTGTCCACACATTTCGACTTCGACGTCGGGATCACATTCTCCTTTCCCTTTGCGGTGAGCTTGCTTCGGAAGTAGGTCTCGGCCGATTCGGCCCGGTCATAGGCGAGCTGGCAGTTCCCGCCCTTGTAGCTCGTGTTGCGAGGATCCGCATAACCCTCGAAGAGAAGCTTGACGGCAGGCAGCAGGGAACCTTCCCAGGCATTAATCGCATCCGCGATGCGTTTCAGCGCCCGTTTGTCGTCTTCGGTGAGGTCCGTCTTGTTGGTGGCGAAGAACACCTGCCCGATGACGTCGGCGTCAGCGTGCGGTGTCGACCAGCTTTCCGCCTGGTCGGGCGGCGTCTTGCCCTTCTTTTGACGCGCCACGATATCGCTGCCCGCCCGATCCACCGTCGACGTGGACAGATCTGGGCCGCTACGCTGCTGCACGACGTGCACCAACTCGTGCGCCAGAAGCCGCCTGCCCGACGGGCTCTCCAATGAGGGTGCATCGCTTCCGAGCACCACGTGCCTGCCGACCGTGTACGCCAGCGCGTTCATTGCGTAAGCGGATGCAGCCGCCGGCCCATTCGAGTGGACCCGCACGCCGCTGAAGTCATGGCCGAACCGGGGCTCGAACCAGGCACGCGCGCACCAGTCCAGCGGCTTGCCCGAATCGCGGACGACGTCGGTGACGCCGGCGGCGTCGGGGTCGATCTCGACGCCGGCCATCCCGGTTGCGCGCTGGACCGGCGCAACCCGCGAGCATTCGGCGCATGCCGAATTCGATTGGGAGGCTAGGGACGCATTGCCGCGTCGTGTTGGCGGGATCGCTGAAGAGCCCGTCATGCCGAGAACCCGCGCTGCGATGCGGTCAGCCTCCTGCTCCAACACATCGCCAGGCTGGGTCACTCTCAGCGGCCAATGCGACACGCCGAGTGAACGGGGCGTCCAACTGTTGTCACCGCACCCGGACGTCCGGTTGCTCGACGCTTGTCGGCCAACGAACGCGCGCATGACGCCCTCCCTTGCCTACGGTCAGGATCGCCCGCCTGCCTTCACTCGCAGCGCCCGCAACCCTATGCGCAGAAATGCGCGCGTCGGTGACGCCGGCCACAACGGTGTGCACAACGCCACCGAGTGCTCGTTTTGATTCCGGAAGTACATCGGGCGGCATTATGATTGGCACGGACTGCCTCTCCCTCAGCTGCGCCTCAGCCGTGGCACACGTGGCCGCCATCACTTGATGGGTCTGATCAAAACTCAATCCTACGCGAAAGCCCGTCGCATGCCCAGTCCGGCTACCGCCCGGCCAGAAGCCGGTCCACCATCGCCGGGGCGAGGCCAAGATAGTTCGCCGGGTCGCACCGCGCCGCCACGGCATCCGCCCCGCCGAGCGCCTCGACGACCTCCGGAACCGCCGCCAACGCCTCGGCGAGCGGGATGTCGCGCGCGAGTGCGGCGCGGCAGGCCGCGTACACCACGTCGTGCGCGCGCTGCCGCCCGAGCGCGGGGGCTGCCGCCATCATCACCGCCTCGGCGACGATCAGCCCGCGCGAAAGGTCGAGATTCGCGCGCATCCGGTCGGGATGCACCTCCAGCCCTGCCAGCATGTCCTTCGCCTGGGCGAGGCAGCCGGCAGCGAGGATGAACGCCTCCGGGACGGCAAGCCACTCGAGATGCCACGGGCCCGTTGCGCGCTCGAAATCGGCCAGCATCGCATCGAGCCCCAGACCCACACGCTGGCGCACTGCCTTTGCCGTGGCCA
>NZ_JBHYDW010000003.1:0-20704 GCF_051860475.1 Elioraea sp.
GGCCCCTGCCGGCCGAGGCGATGCGGGCCCTCCTCGCCGACGGTGCGGGCGTGCTGCCGCGACGCTGAGCCCGCGGGGTCAGCCGAGCGTGATGTTGGCCGCGCGCACCACCACGCCCCAGCGCGCCACCTCCGCCGTCACGAACGCCGTGTAGTCCTCCGGACTCATCCGCCGCGGCGTCGATCCGGTCTCGACCAGCCGCGCGGCGATCTCCGGCGTTGCCAGCGCCGCCAGCACCTCGGCGCTGAGCCGCGCGACGACCGCGCGCGGCGTGGCAGCCGGGCCGGACAGCCCGAACCAGGTCGAGGCGACGAGATCGGGGTGGCCGAGCTCGGTGAAGGTGGGCACGTCCTTCCATCCCTCGACGCGCTGCGCCGCGGTGACCGCGAGCAGCCGGAAGCGCGGATTCCGCCCTGCCTCCACCAGCGTGGTGATCATCGCGTCGATCTGCCCGGCGGCGACGTCGTTCATCATCGGCCCGGAGCCGCGATAGGGCACGTGCACGGTCTCGATGCCGGCCGCGCGCTTCAGGATCTCCTGCTTGATGTGGCTCGACGTGCCGTTGCCCGGCGAACCGACCGTGAGCCCGCCGGACTTCGCTCTCGCCGCGGCGATGAAGCCGGCGAGGTCGCGGATCGGGCTGTCCACGTTCACCACCAGCACCGAGGGGATCTCGGCCAGCATGGCGATATGCGTGAAGTCGCGCACGGCATCGTAGGGGATGTTCGGATAGACCGACGGGCCGACGCCATGCGCGGCGATATTCGAGACGACGAAATTGGACCCGTCGGGCGGGCTCTTGGCGACGAGGTCCGAGCCCACCGTGCCGCCCGCCCCGGCACGGTTCTCCACCACCACCGGCTGGCCGAGCACGGTCGAGAGCCGCTGCGCCACCAGGCGGGCGATGAAGTCGGTGGTGCCGCCCGGCGGGAACGGCACGATGATCCGCACCGGCCGCGTCGGCCAGGACTGCGCGCGCGCCGTCGGCACGGCGAGCAGAGCCGGAAGGGTCAGCATCAGGCGTCGGTGCATCTCAAGTCTCCCTGTCAATCGACCGCGGCGGCCTCGCGCAGCCCGGCGATCATCGAACTCCGCAGCAGATGCGCGCGCGCCTTGGCCGGATCGGAGGCGGTGCGCTGGAGGTCCTCGAGCAGCGCGCGCCGTCGCGCGGGGTCGCGTTCGCGCATCCGCGCGCGGTTCCGGTCGGCCTGGGCGATGATCTCGCGTTCGGCCACGGGGCGGCGGCGGCGCGTGTAGCGGTCGAGCAGGGTGGGGTCCCCCCCGCGCCACACCGCGCCGAGCGTGGCGGCGAGCTCGAAGGCGTCGTGGATGCCGCCGTTCATGCCCATCCCGCCCGAGGGGCTGTTGAGATGCGCCGCGTCGCCCGCGAGCAGCAGCCGGCCGACGCGGTAGGTCGGCACGATGCGCTGGTGGATGCGGTAGGGGCGCAGGTCCTGCACCTCGTAGCATTCCGCGCGCGGATGGATCGCCTGGAGCTTGCGCTCGATCGCCGCCGGTTCCAGCGCCTGCTCGATCGTCTCGCCGGGCGCGGGATAGAGGCTCGCGCGCCATCGTCCCGGCACGCGCAGCAGCGAGAAGGTGCCGGAGAAGGCCACGCTCCCGGTCCAGATGTAGTTGACGTTCGACAGGCCCGGCATGACCTCGTGGAACGGGAACGGCGTGGTCGCGAGGATGGTCGTCTCGGGATAGGTGTCGCCCTCGAAGGCGAGGTCCATGGCGCGGCGCACCACGCTGCGCGCGCCGTCGCAGCCGATCGCGTAGCGGGCTTCGAGCGCGAAGCCCTCGCCGGCGATGCGTGCCCGGTCCGCGTCCTGCGCCACGATCGTGACCGCATGGCCGAAGCGCAGCTCCACCAGAGGCTCCTCGGCGATGGCCGCGAGCAGCAGGCGCGAGAGCCTGTGCTGTTCGGCCTGGAGGCGGAACGGATGCGCGGTGTCGTCCGCCAGCACACCGAGATCGAACTCGGCGCGCTCGCCCGTTTCGTGCACGCGCACCTGCCAGGTCGGCGTGACGAGCCCCTGCGCGATCAGCGGCTGCGCCAGCCCCAGCGTGTCCAGCATGTCGAGCGTGGGCGGGTGGAAGGTGCTGGCGCGCAGCTCCTCGGCGATGTCGGGCGCGGCCTCGAGTACCAACGCGGGAATGCCGGCGCGGCCGAGCAGAAGGGCGAGCGTCAGCCCGACCGGGCCTGCACCGACGATGACAACGCGGTCGTGTTCAGCCGGGCGCATGAGGGGTCCCGTCGAGATCCATGCCGGGATCAGTGCCTCGGCGCGGCGGAAATATCCAGTCCGATCCGCGATGCCTCATCGCTGCGACAGGGTGCGCGCGACCGCGTCCTGCCAGGCGGCGTAGAGCGCCTCGCGCCGATCTGCTGCCATCGCGGGCTCGAAGCGCCGCTCCGCCCGCCAGCGCAAGGCCCACTCCTCCGGCGCCGGCGCAAGCCCCGAGTGCAGCGCGGCGAGATAGGCCGCGCCGAGCGCGGTGGTTTCCGTGACGACCGGACGGTCGACCGGCGCACCGAGGATGTCGGCGAGGAACTGCATGGTCCAGTCGGACGCGGTCATGCCGCCGTCCACACGCAGCACGGAGCCGGCCGCCGCGCCCCAGTCGCGCCGCATCGCCTCGATCAGGTCGCGCGTCTGGAAGCCCACGCTCTCCAGCGCCGCGCGGGCGAGTTCGCGCGGTCCCGTACCGCGCGTGAGCCCGTACAGCGCGCCGCGGGCCTCGGCGTCCCACCACGGCGCGCCGAGCCCGGTGAAGGCCGGCACGAGAATGACACGCTGAGCCGGATCCGCCGCCTCGGCGAGCGCCTGCGTCTCGGCTGCCGAGCCGATCACGCCGAGCCCGTCGCGCAGCCACTGCACGGCGGCGCCGGCGACGAAGATCGCACCTTCCAGCGCGTAGGTGCGCCGCCCGCCGAGCTGATAGGCGATCGTGGAGAGCAGCCGCGCACGCGAGACCACCGGCGCGGTCCCCGTGTTCAGCAGCGCGAAGCAGCCGGTGCCGTAGGTCGATTTCATCATCCCCGGCGCCACGCAGCCCTGGCCGAGGGTCGCCGCCTGCTGGTCGCCGGCGATGCCGCGGATCGGCACGGCCGCACCGAGCAGATCGGGCTCGGTCGTGCCGAACTCGCCGGCGCAGTCGCGGATCTCGGGCAGCATCGCGCGCGGGATGCCGAACAGCGCGAGCAGCTCCTCGTCCCACTGCGCGCTCCGGATGTCGCAGAGCAGCGTGCGCGCGGCATTGGTCGCGTCCGTCGCGTGCACGCGCCCGCCCGTCAGCCGCCAGACCAGGAACGAATCGACCGTGCCGAAGGCGAGCGCCCCCGCTTCGGCCGCGTCGCGCGCGCCGGGCACATGGTCGAGCAGCCAGGCGATCTTGGTCGCGGAGAAGTACGGGTCGGCGAGCAGCCCGGTGCGCGTCGTGATCAGCGCCTCGTGCCCGGACTCGCGCAGCCGCGCGCACGCCTCCGCGGTGCGGCGATCCTGCCAGACGATCGCGCGATGGATCGGCCTGCCGGTCGCGCGCTCCCACACCACCACCGTCTCGCGCTGGTTGGTGATGCCGATCGCGGCGACCGCGCGCGCCTCCACACCGGCCGTGGCGATCGCCGCGCGCATGGTCTCGACCGAGCTCCGCCACAGATCCTCCGGGTCGTGCTCGACCCAGCCGGAGTGGGGAAAATGCTGCGGAAACTCCTGCTGCGCGGTCGCGACCGGCGCGAGCGACGCATCGAACAGGATCGCGCGCGTCGAGGTGGTGCCCTGGTCGAGCGCGAGGACGTAGGTCATGGCCGCTCCGGTTCCGTCATGGGATCATTCCGCCGCATGCCTGCCCGGCATATCGGCCGGGGTGCCCATGAAGCGCGCGAGTGCTGCGACCTCCGCGGCCGAGGCGCGGAGCCCGAGCTTGGTGCGGCGCCAGAGGATGTCGTCGGGCGTGCGGGCCCATTCACGCTCGATCATCCAGCGCGCCTCGCGCGGGGTGAGGTCGGCGACCAGCGGCGGCTCGGGTCCGTCCGCGCCGTCGAGCAGGTGGTGCGCGTCCGTGCCGAACTGGCGTACCAACCGGCGAGCGGTCGCGGCCGCGAGCCAGGGATGGGCGGCGATGAGCCGCGCGGCGAGCGCGGGCGCGCCGTCATGCGGGAAGTCGCCGCCCGGCAGGGGCGCGGTCGCGGTCCAGGCCCCGCGCATCGGCAGGAGCGGGGCGAGCCGGGCGAGTGCGGCCTCGGCGAGCCGGCGATAGGTGGTGATCTTGCCGCCGAACACCGAGAGCAGCGGCGGCGCGCCGTCCGGCGCATCGAGCGCCAGCACGTAGTCGCGCGTGGCCTCTTGCGCGCGGGACGCACCGTCGTCGTAGAGCGGCCGCACCCCGGCATAGCTCCAGACGACATCCGCCTCGGTGACCGGGCGGGCGAGATAGGCCGAGACCGCGCCGCAGAGATAGCGCGTCTCGTCCTCGCCGATCGCGGCCGTGGCGGGATCGCCGGTGAAGTCGAGATCGGTGGTGCCGATGAGCGTGAAGTCGGTCTCGAAGGGGATCGCGAAGCAGATGCGTCCGTCGGCGTTCTGGAACATGTAGGCGTGCGGCCCGTCCCACAGGCGGCGGACGACGATGTGGCTGCCCTTCACCAGCCGCACCCTGGCCGGCGCGTTCAGCCGCGCGCCGCGCGTCAGGAAGTCCGCGACCCAGGGGCCGGCGGCATTGACCAGCACGCGCGCGCGCGCCTCGCCCGCCCCCTCGCCCGCCAGCGCGAGACGCCAGACGCCGCCCGCGCGCTCGGCGGAGACGCAGCGCGTGCGCACGCGCACCTCCGCGCCGCGATCGGCCGCGTCACGCGCGTTCAGCACGACGAGCCGCGCATCCTCGACCCAGCAATCCGAGTACGCGAAGCCATGCGCGTAGTCGGGGCGCAGCGCCGCCCCCTCGGGTGCGCGTCGCAGATCGAGGCTGCGCGTGCCCGGCAGGATCCTTCGCCCGCCGAGATGATCGTAGAGGAACAGGCCGAGCCGGATCAGCCAGCGCGGCCGCAGCCCCGCATGGTGCGGCAGCACGAAGCGCAGCGGCCAGACGATGTGCGGTGCGGCGCGCAGCAGCACCTCGCGCTCGGCCAGCGCCTCGCGCACCACGCGGAACTTGTAGTGCTCCAGGTAGCGCAGCCCGCCATGGATCAGCTTGGTCGAGGCGGACGAAGTCGCGCCGGCGAGGTCGCCCTGCTCGACCAGCAGCACCGAGAGCCCGCGCCCGGCGGCATCGCGCGCGATGCCCGCACCGTTCACCCCGCCGCCGACGATCGCGAGGTCGAAGGCGTGGCATGGGTGGGCATGGACCGAATCAGGAGTCAAGGACAGGCGTTTCCTCCCGCGCTGCGGCGCCGCACAGCTTGGCGGGAGGCGGGGAACGGCTCAAGGGGACGCGGCGACACCGCATCCCCCGGCCGGCTCAGGCGGCGATGCGGTAGCGGCGGGCGGCGCGCTGCATCTCGCACCAGCCCGCGAACGCAGTGTGCACGGAGGCCCAGGCTGGCCGCGCCTTCATCGCCTCGGTCCAGCGCACGACGCGCGGCCAAGGCGTGAGGTCGAACGCGATCAGCTCGCCGTTCGCGACATAGACCGCGCCCAGGTAGTCGGCGAGCGAGGGGGCCGCACCGCCAAGCCAGGTCTCGGCGCCGAGCCAGTGCGCATCCAGCACGTCGAACCAGCGGCGCGCCTCGGTCTCGGCGCGCGCGAGCGCGGCCGCCTGCATCTCGGCCTTGGGCCAGGCGTAGTCGGGCAGGACCTGCGGATAGATCAGCCCGTAGCCGAAGCTGCGGTAGAAGCCGGTGTTGAACCAGTCCATCAGCGCATTGACCCGCGCGCGCGCCTTCGGTTCTGCCGGATAGGCGGGCGAACCCGCGTGCTCGGCGAGGTATTTCAGGATCGCCGAGCCTTCGGTGAGGCGGAACGCTCCGTCCTCCAGCACCGGCACGGCGCGGTTCGGGTTGATCGCGGCGAAACCGGGCGAGAGGTGATCGCCCGCGAACAGGTCGATCGTGACGAGATCGAGCGGGATCTGCGCCTCGGCGGCGAACAGCAGGATCGGGCGCGTGGTGGTCGAGATCGGGTGGCCGTAGAGCTTCATGACGATGGTCCTCGGGTCGGTCAGCGGCGGGTCAGCGTGTCGGCACGACGACGGCGAAGTACGGCGCCGGCGGAGTCTCGGATGGGCCCGTGATCGGCGGCGTGGCGTTGCGCACGGGCGGGATGCTCTTGAGGTAGGCGGCGAGGGCTGCGGCATCCGCGTCCGTCAGCGCGGCATAGGCGTGCCACGGCATGATCGGCACGAGGATGCGCCCGTCCGGGCGCACGCCGGTGCGCACCGCGGCGACGATCTCGGCCACGCTCCATGCGCCGAGCCCGGTCTCGCGGTCAGGCGTGAGGTTGGGCGGATAGAACGTTCCGACCTCCGGGATCTGGAACCCGATCGCGGAGCCCGCGAGGGCGAGCGCGGGATCGGGCTTGCCGATCAGGGCCCCGCCCGTGTGGCAGCCGCCGCAATCCATGATCGCGGCGAGATACTGGCCGCGCGCGAGCGTTCCGGGGTCAGCGTTCTGTGCGGCGGCGGGCCAGGCAGCGAGCGCGAGCAGGGCCGCGCCCACGGCGGCGGCGATCAAGGGTGCTGCCCGGCGCAGCGCGTCGGTGGTGTCGGTCATGGGTGTCTCCGAAGCGGTCGGGGCGGATCGTCCCGCCCTCGCGGCGCGGACCTTGCCGGCCGCCGCTTTCCGGAGCCATCGCCGGACCTTGCCGATTCTTTCCCGCCGGCGCGGGGTGGTTCACTCCAGCACGCCGGCCTTCGCCACACCCTCGATGAACACGTCGCCATGGGCGAAGCCGGCGAGGTTCTCGCGCAGCATCGCAAGGCGGAGCGGTGGGCCGAGACGGTCGCGCTCGGCGATCAGGCTCCTCGCCTCATCGAGCAGCCCCAGGTGGCCGCAGCAGGAGATCAGCGTGTTGTAGTGGCCGGAATACTCCGCGAAGGCCGCGACCGAGGCGCGCAGGAACGGCAGCGCCTCCTCGAAGCGGCGCGCGCCAAGCAGGGCGAGGCCGTGGATCGAGGTGTAGAACCCGGCGAAGCTGTCGGCCGGGCTCATGCGCAGCGCCTTGGAGGTCTCGGCGATCGCCTCGGCGTACCGCCCGGCACGCAAGAGCGCCCAGCCATGCGCGGTATGGCCGAGCGCGAAATTGGGGTTGATCTCGAGCGCCGCGCCGAGCTCGGCGAGCGCGCGCTCGTGCCGCTGCGCCGTGCTGAGCGAGAGACCGAGCGTCATGCGCGCCCAGGGCTCGGCCGGATCGAGCGCGACGGCGCGCTCGGCATGGCGTGTGGCCTCGGCGAAGCCGGCCGGTCGGTCCGACCACCAGTAGCAATGCGCCGCCCACCAGGTCGCCCAGCCGAGCACGGCATGGGCGCGCGCGTAGGTCGGCTCCAGCGCGATCGCCTCGGCGAGCAGGGCGCGCGCCTCCTCGTTCTGGCGCGCGTTCACGCGGTTGATCAGGCCGATCGCGCGCACGACGAAGCCCCAGGCATCGAGGCTGCCCGGCGCGCGGCGCGCCGCGCGGAGCGACTCGGCGTCGTAGAGATGCGGCTCGATCGCCGCGACGACATGGCCGGTGATCTCGTCCTGCACCGTGAACAGGTCGGTCAGCTCGCGGTCATAGCGTTCGGCCCAGAGATGCGCGCCGGTCTCGGCATCGACGAGCTGGCCGGTGACGCGCATTCGCTTGCCCGCCACGCGCACGCTGCCTTCGAGCACGTAGCGTACGCCGAGCGCGCGCGCGACCTCGCGCACATCGACCGCCCGGCCGCGATACGTGAAGGTGGAGTTGCGCGCGATCACGAACAGCCAGCGCAGCCGCGAAAGCTCGGTGGTCAGGTCCTCGCTCAGCCCGTCGGCGATGTGATCGTGCGCGGCATCGCCGCTCATGTTGGCGAAGGGCAGTACGGCGATCGAGGGCCCCTCGGGCGGCGCGGGGGTGGGCAGCGGCGGCACGGCCGCGTCGGGCGCGGCGCGATCCGCGCGCGGACGCAGCACGAGGCCGGTATGCGCCTCGACGATCGCGAGCGTCCGGTCCGAGTGGAGCCCGACCAGCAGCTTGTCGACCGTCGATCGGCCGAGCTTCGTCTTGAACGCGAACTGGTCGCGCGAGATGCGTTCGCGGGCGAGCCAGTCCCGGATCAGGCCTGCGACGCGCTTGGTGTCGTCCATCGTCGCGCGGTGGTCTCCACATCCGCAAGGCGGGAGACGCAGGCCGCGTGCCCGACTCGCCTCTTGGCGCGCGGAAGTCTAGGCGGAACCGCCGCTCAAGGCGAGACGACCGCGCCGCCGGCCGAACCGGCCGAAGCTCCAGGCGAGGGCGAGCAGCAGGCCCGCCAGCGTGGCCATCATGCCGGCCGCGTTCAGACCGTGGCCCAGGCCCAGCGCGCCCGGCAGGAGCGCGGCAAGCCAGTAGCCGCCCGCGCCCATCGCGACCGCTGCGAGCGCCGAGAGGCGGAACTGGGTCGCGTAGTCGCTGGTCAGCAGCCGCGCGACCGCCGCCGGCGCCACCAGCGCCGCGATCACCAGGATCGAGCCCACCGCCCAGAACGCCGCCACGCACGCGACCGAGACCAGCACCAGCACCAGCAGCGAGAGCCGTCGCGGCGCGAAGCCGATCGCCTGGGCGAAGTCGGGATCGAAGGCGGCAAGCCGGAGCTCCTTCCAGAGCAGGCCGAGCAGCAGCAGCAGCAGCGCCATCACCACGGCGAGCGTCGTCACCTCGGCGGGGAACTCGGCAAGGGCGGCGGCATCGAGCAGCGAGGCGGGGCCCGTCGCGACCGGCCAGATCAGCGTCTCGAGCTGGCCGTACAGCACGCAATCGACGTCGAGATCGACCGCGTGGGCGCCGCTGACCTCGATCAGCACGATGCCGAGCGCGAAGAAGCCCGAGAACACCACGCCCATCGCGGCCCCGGCCTCCAGCCGCGTCAGCCGGCGCAGCAGCGCGATCAGCAGCGCCGCGGCGACCGCGGCGAGCATCGCGCCCGCGACCAGCGGCGGCGCGGCGCGGCTGCCCGAGATCCAGAATCCGATCACGATCCCCGGCAGCACCGAATGGCTGATCGCGTCGCCGAGCAGGCTCTGGCGTGTCAGCAGCAGCAGGTTGCCGACCAGGCCGCAGACTAGGCAGGCGAGCGTGGCCGCCAGCATCGCGGCGAGGTCGAGCTGGAGGAACTCGGTCATCGCGATGCCCGGGCTTCGCCCGGAGCGGGCAGCGCGCCCTCGGCGGGCAGACGCGCGGGATCGTTGCGCCTGAGCCAGGCCTCGGCCTCGCGCGCAACCTCCGGCGGCAGCGTATGCTCGACCTCGTCCGCCGCGCGATGCGCCGCCCACGGCCCGAGCCCTCCGGCCGCCTGCATGTAGTGCTCCCACAGCCGGTGCCGGCGGGTGAGCTCGCGCGCGAGCGCAAGCCCCGGCCCGGTCAGCGCGACCCGCTCGCCTTCCGCGCGCACCCAGCCCGCCGCGGCGAGCCAGCGCGGCAAGAGCGCGCGCTGCCAGCGCGACCAGCCGGCACCGCGCCCCAGTTCCGCCCAGCTGTGGGTGGCCTCAGGCGCCCGCTCGGCCGCCTCGAACGCGGCGCGCAGCGCATGGTCGCGCGCCACCGTGAGCGACAGCATCGCCTGGCGCGCAGCGAAGGCGAGCGCACCGCGCCGCGGCGCGAACAGCAGCGCGGCCACGAACAGCGCGCAGGCAACCAGCGTGATCGTCGCCCCGGTCGGCAGGTCGGGCAGGATCGCCGAGAGGGCGGCGCCGAACCAGGCCGAGACCGCGCCCAGCGCGGCGGCGATCGGCACCATGATCTCGAGCCGCTCGGTGAGCAGCCGCGCGGTCGCCGCCGGGATCACCATCAGCGCGACCACCAGGATCAGCCCGACGGCGCGCAGCCCAGCCACCGTCACCGCGAGCATGAGCGCGAGCAGCGCCAGGTCGAGCGCGCGCACGGGCAGGCCCACCGAGGCCGCGAATGCACGGTCGAAGCAGAGCGCGGCAAGCGGGCGGAACATCACGACGACGAGGCCGAGCGCAAGCACGGCGAGCGTGAGGATGACCTGGGCATCGGCCGCGCTCATGCCGGCGGCCTGGCCGAGGATGAATCCCTTCAGGCCCGCCTGCCCACCCACGGGCAGGGACTGCACCACCGACATCAGCACCACGCCGATGCCGAAGCCGATCGACAGCACCAGCGCCATCGCGGCGTCGTCGCGCAGGCGTCCGCCCTCGGTGATCGCGTTCACGATCAGCACCGAGACCGCGGCGGTCGTGGCCGCACCCGCGAGCAGGAGCGGCAGCGAGCGCACGTCCCAGCCGATCAGCGCGGCGAGGATGAAGGCGCCGGCGACCCCTGGCAGGGTGGCATGCGCGGCGGCATCGGCGATCAGCGCGCGACCGCGCAGCAGCACAAAGCAGCCGAGCGCGCCGGCGGCCAGCCCGAAGGCCGCGCATCCCAGCGTCACCACCGCGGCGTTGTAGCCGGCGGAGAACAGCAGCGCGTCGAGCAGCGTCATGTCCCGGGACCGGCCGGCCGGGTGCCGGTCTGCGCGGCGGCGACGGCGCGCTCGAGCAGGCTGAGCCGTCCGCCATAGGTGCGCGCGAGGTTCTCGGCGGTGAAGCAGCTCGCCATCGGTCCGGCGGCGATCGCACGGACGTTGAGCAGCAGCACATGATCGAAATACTGCGGTGCGGTCGCGAGATCATGGTGCACCGCGATCACCGTGCGCCCCTCCTCGGCGAGGCGTCGCAGCACCTCGACGATCGCACGCTCGGTGGCGGCATCGACGCCGGCGAAGGGCTCGTCCATCAGGTAGAGATCGGCCTCGAGCGCCAGCGCGCGGGCGAGGAAGACGCGCTGCTGCTGCCCGCCGGAGAGCTGGCCGATCTGGCGGTCGGCGAACTCCGCCATGCCGACCTCGGCCAGCGCGGCGCGCGCGCGTTCGCGCTCGGCGCGCGGCAATGGGCGGAACCAGCCGGCGCGCGGATAGCGGCCCTGCGCGACGACCTGAAGCGCGGTCGCGGGGAAGTCCCAGTCCACGCTCGCGCGCTGCGGCAGATAGCCCACGCGCGAGCGCGCCTGCTCGAATGGGAGGCCGAACAGCCGCACCTCGCCCGAGAGCCGCGGCACAAGCCCGAGCACGGCCTTCAGCAGCGTGGACTTGCCCGCACCGTTCGGCCCGACGATCGCGACCAGCCCGGCCGCCGGCGAGGTCCAGGAGACATCCCAGAGCACGGGCGCCTGGTGATAGGCGACCGTCAGGTGCTGCACGGTCAACGCCGGCACGGGCAGCGGCGCGATCGGCATGGTCAGCCCCGCGTGCGGAGGCGGTTCTGGAAGCCGCGCTCGGGTGCGGTGCCGCCGAGGGCGCGCACGATCGTCGTGACGTTGTGGTCGATCATGCCGACATAGGTGCCCTCGTAGCTGCCGGGATCGCCCATTGCGTCGGAGAACAGCGCGCCGCCGACCACCACGCGGTGTCCGCGCGCCGCCGCACCCTCGACCAGCGCGAGCACGTTGCGGTCCGATACCGAGGTCTCGACGAACACGGCCGGGATGCGCCGCTCGACCAGCACCGCGACCAGTTCCCGGATGCGCCGTACGCCGGCCTCGGACTCGGTGGAGAGGCCCTGGATGCCGAGCACCTCGATGCCGTAGCGGCGGGCGAAGTAGTTGAACGCGTCATGCGCGGTGACGATCACGCGCTGGCGCTCCGGGATGGTCGCCAGCGCCTGCACGGCGTAGGCGTCGAGTGCGCGCACGCGCTCGCGCAGCGTCTCGACGTTGCGGCGGAACAGGGCCGTGTTCCCGGCGTCGTGCGCCGCCAGCCGGTCGGCGATCAGCTCGGCTGCGCGCATCCAGGCGGTCGGGTCCATCCAGACATGCGGGTCGTAGAGCCCGTCCGTGCCCTCGGGCTCGATCAGCTCCTCCTCCGGCAGGAGCTCCGTGACGGCATAGACCGGCTTGCCGGTACGTGCGACGCGCACGAAGGCGTCGCTCATTTTCCCCTCGAGCAGCAGGCCGTTGTAGAAGATCACGTCGGCCCGCAGCATCTTCGCCACGTCCTCGCGCGTCGGCTTGTAGAGATGCGGGTCCACGCCCGCGCCGAGCAGCGTCTCCACCCGGATCCGGTCGCCGCCGATCTCACGCACGATGTCGCCGATCATCGCGGTCGTGGCGAGCACGGAGAGCACCGGGCCGCCGCGCTGCTGAGCCAGGGCCGCCGGGGCGAGCATGGCCACCGCGCCGGCCAGCATGGCGCGGCGCGCGACCGAGGGACGGGCAAGGCGGGCGGGCGTGGCGGACTTGGACACGGCGGGGCTCCGGCGACGGGAAGAGCACATCGGATGTGGCCTCCACTATGGCCATGCGTAGCCCAGGCGTCAATATCACCCGCCAACCCGACTATGGATGACAAACAATAAACTGTAGCATCGGCTTCAAATTGTCCGGCCCGCTTCGCCGTGGTAAGCCCCCCTCCCCCGACGCGCTGGACCGAGAGATGCCCGACCCGGACGATCCCGCCCCCCCCGACGCCCCGGCCGAGGCTGCACGCCACGCCTCGGCGCGCTCGGCCCGGGCGAGTGCGCTGACCGAGGACTACGTGGAGATCATCGCGGATCTGCTCGCGCGCGAGGGCGAGGCGCGGCCGACCGACATTGCGCGCCGGCTCGGCGTGGCGCATGCGACCGCGATCAAGACGATCGCGCGGCTGAAACGCGACGGGCTCGCCCATGCGCGGCCCTATCGTGGCGTGTTCCTGACCGACGCCGGGATTGCGCTCGCGCGACGCGTGAAGGCGCGGCACCAGACGGTCGTTGCGTTCCTCGGTGCGATCGGCGTCCCCGAGGCGATCGCCGAAGCCGATGCCGAGGGAATCGAGCATCACGTCAGCGACGAAACCCTCGCCGCGTTCGAACGTTTCCTTGCACAGAGACCGCGACGCCGCTGATCACGACCTGCTTCGTGCGGGTTGCGCACTCCATGCGCGCCGTCGTAGGGATATGACAGACAGCGCGTCGCGATGCCGGCGGCGCCGAATGCATGGTCGTGCCATCGCGCACGTCATGCCGGTCCGCCGCCACCGTCTTGCTTGCGGGGAGCGGCACCGCACCATCCCGAGCCTGAACGGGGAGAGCATCGGGCGATGACGACAGACAGCTTGGAGCGCAAGCGCGGCGCGAGGCCGCAGCGGCGCAACAGCCGAACCCTCGCGGCCGAGACGCGCATGCAGGGAGACGATGGCCCATCACGCGTGCCGCCGCCGCGCGTCCGCGCGCTGCATCCGCTGTTGATTGGCCCGCTGCCCGCCTGGGACGCCGTGTTCGCCGAAACCGCGGCTCTCGGCTTCGACACCGTCTTGCTGCCGCCGGTGTTCGCGCCCGACAGCACCGGTGACCTGTTCCGCACG
This sequence comes from Elioraea sp., assembly GCF_051860475.1. Classification (NCBI taxonomy): domain Bacteria; kingdom Pseudomonadati; phylum Pseudomonadota; class Alphaproteobacteria; order Acetobacterales; family Elioraeaceae; genus Elioraea; species Elioraea sp. Next base: position 13,495 of record NZ_JBHYDW010000003.1, read on the forward strand.
GCGGATCATGACCGGGCGCACCCGATCCTGGCCGCGACCGAGGACGGCGATGCCACGATCGCAGGTCTCTGCGCGGGCGCACGGGAGCACGGGCTCGCGCTCTGGCTCGACCTTGTCGCCGATCGCGCGCCCGAGGCGGGCGTGCTGGTGCGCACGCATCCGGACTGGTTCGAGGTGCCGGGCACGACCGCACCGCTCGATCCGCGCCGCGATCTTCCGGGTGCTGGCATGCGCCGCGCACGCACCGAGGCGGCCGAACCGCTCGCCGCCTGGTGGGCCGAGCGTCTCGTGCGCTGGCGCGCGGCCGGAGTGTCGGGGCTGCGCTGCCTCGATCCGCAGGCCGTTCCGGCTACGTTCTGGCGCGCGCTGTTCGCCGCCGACGTCCCGCCGGCCCGGCTGGCCTGGACGCCGGGCGTGCCCGCACCGGCGGTCGCGACCCTCGCCGGGCTCGGATTCACCCGCACCGCCGACAGCCTCGCCTGGTGGGACCTGCGCGCGGAGTGGTGGGCCGAGGAGGCACAATGCCTTGCCGCGATCGCGCCGGCGCTCGCGGTGGTCGGCGCGCCCTTCGCCGCCGAGCCCGCGCTGCCGCAGGGTGAGGCCGGCGCCATCGCCGCACGCCGGCGCCTGCGCATCGCCGCCGGGTTCGGCTGCGGACTGATCGTGCCGATGGGCTGGGAGAGGGGCTTCACCCGACGCTGGGACGCTGTGCGCGACCGGCCAGGCGATCTCGACCCCGAGGGACCGGGCGCACCGGCGGGCTGGGACGTCGCGACCGATCTGCGCGCCGCGAACGAGACGATCGCGGACGGACATGCCACGCGCAGCCTCGCCGGACCGGGCGCGCAGCTGGTCGCGCTCATGCGCGCGGACGGGGCCGACACGCGCACGGCCAGGTCGCTGCGCGTGACACTCGCCAACACATCCGATGTCGCCGCGACCAGCGTCGATCCCGCCCTGCTGCTGCCGGGGCTCGGCGGCCGGTTCACCAAGGCGGTGCCCGTGCTGCCCGCGCACGGGACCGCGCTGGCGCCCGGCCAGCCGATCGCGCTCGGGCCGGGCGAGGCGCGGGTGTTCCGCGCCGTGCCGACCGAGCCCGTGCGCGCCCCCGACGCCGCCGTCACGGGTCCGGTGCCCGAGGGCACGACCTGGCCCGCAAGCGCGGCGGCGCGGCTGCCGCGCATCGGCATCGAGGCGGTCTTGCCTGCGGTCGATGGCGGACGCTTCGCGGTGAAGCGGCTCGCCGGCGAGCTGCTCGAGGTGGAGGCTGACCTGATCTGCGACGGCCACGACAGGCTCGCCGCGGTGGTGCAGTACCGCGCCGCCGACGAGGCCGAGTGGCGCGAGGCGCCGCTCGCGCTGGTCGCGAACGACCGCTGGCGCGGCGCCTTCCCGCTCGCCCGTCTCGGCCGGCACGTGTTCCGCATCGTCGCCTGGCGCGATGTGTTCGCCTCGTTCCGGGTCGAGCTCGAGAAGAAGCATGATGCGGGGCTGAACCTGACGCTTGAACTCCAGGAAGGCTCCGGGCTCGTATCGGCGGCGGCTGCACGGGGTGGCGACGCACTGGCCGCGGTGGCCCAGCGTCTCGCGAGCACGGATGACGCGGAGCGGCTCTCGCTCCTGCTCGACCCGCATACCGAGTCGCTGATGCGCATGGCCGACGACCGGCCCTTCGCGGCCATGAGCGTCGAGCACCCGGTGGATGCCGAGCGGCGCGAGGCGCGCTTCGCCTCGTGGTACGAGCTGTTCCCGCGCAGCCAGTCCGGCGACCCGGCGCGCCACGGCACCTTCGCCGACGTGATCCGGCGCCTGCCCGAGATCCGCGATCTCGGCTTCGACGTGCTCTACTTCACGCCGATCCACCCGATCGGCCGCATCAACCGCAAGGGCCGCAACAACAGCCTGACCGCGGGTCCCGACGACCCGGGCAGTCCGTACGCGATCGGCGCGGCTGAGGGCGGGCACGACGCGATCCACCCGGAGCTCGGCACGATCGAGGATTTCCGCGCCCTCGTCGCGGCCGCGCATGACCACGGGCTCGAGATCGCGCTCGACTTCGCGATCCAGTGCAGCCCCGACCATCCCTGGCTGAAGGAGCACAAGGACTGGTTCGCGTGGCGGCCGGACGGCTCGCTGCGCTACGCCGAGAACCCGCCCAAGAAGTACGAGGACATCGTCAATGTCGAGTTCTATGCGACGGGTGCCGTGCCCTCGCTGTGGGAGGCGCTGCGCGATGTCGTGCGGTTCTGGGCGCGCGAGGGCGTGCGCACGTTCCGGGTGGACAACCCGCACACCAAGCCGCTGCCGTTCTGGGAGTGGCTGATCGCCGATATCCGCGCCGAGTTCCCCGACGCGATCTTCTTCTCCGAGGCGTTCACCCGGCCGAAGATGATGTATCGTCTCGCCAAGGTGGGGTTCGGCCAGAGCTACACCTACTTCACCTGGCGCAACGAGAAGCGCGAGATCATGGAGTACCTGACGGAGCTGACCACCACCGCGCCGCGCGACTTCTTCCGGCCGAACTTCTTCGTCAACACGCCCGACATCAATCCGCGCTTCCTCCAGACCTCGGGCCGGCCGGGCTTCCTGATCCGTGCGGCTCTCGCGACCACGCTGTCGGGACTCTGGGGCATGTACGAGGGCTTCGAGCTCTGCGAGGCGGCCGCGCTGCCGGGCAAGGAGGAGTATTTCGACTCCGAGAAGTACCAGCTGCGCGCCTGGGACCGCGACCGTCCCGGCAACATCAAGGCCGAAATCGCCCGGCTGAACGCGATCCGCCGGGCCAACCCTGCCTTGCAGAGCCATCTCGGTCTCGCCTTCCACAACGCCTATGACGACGCCGTGCTGTGGTTCCGCAAGGCCACGCCCGATCGCTCGAACGTCGTGCTGGTCGCGGTCAGCCTCGATCCGCATCATGCGCACGAGGTCTCGGTCGAACTGCCGCTCTGGGAGTGGGGCCTGCCGGATCACGCGGCGCTGGAGGCCGAGGAGCTGATGACCGGTCGCCGTTTCGTCTGGCAGGGCAAGATGCAGCAGATCAGGCTCGATCCCGCCGGGCTGCCGTTCGGCCTGTGGCGCGTCCATCCGGTCGGGCACGCCGCATGAGTGAGCGCGATCCGCACTGGTACCGCGACGCAGTGATCTACCAGCTGCACGTCAAGAGCTTCTTCGACGCCAACGACGACGGCGTGGGCGACTTCGCCGGGCTTATGAGGAAGCTCGACTACGTCGCCGAGCTCGGCGTCAACACGCTCTGGCTGCTGCCGTTCTACCCGAGCCCCCGCCGCGACGACGGCTACGACATCGCCGACTATCGCGGCGTGCACCCCGACTACGGCTCGCTCGCCGATGCGCGGCGCTTGGTGAAGGAGGCGCACAAGCGCGGCCTCAGGGTGATCACCGAACTCGTCATCAACCACACCTCGGACCAGCACCCGTGGTTCCAGCGCGCCCGCCGCGCGAAGCCCGGATCGTGGGAGCGCAACTTCTATGTCTGGTCCGACACCGACGACAGATACCCCGGGACGCGCATCATCTTCCTCGACACCGAGGCGTCGAACTGGGCCTGGGACGAGGTCGCGCAGGCCTATTACTGGCACCGCTTCTACAGCCATCAGCCGGACCTGAACTTCGACAATCCGCGTGTGCTGCGCGAGGTGCTCGCGGTGATGCGGTTCTGGCTCGACATCGGCGTGGACGGGCTCAGGCTCGACGCCGTGCCCTATCTGGTCGAGCGCGAGGGGACGAACAACGAGAACCTGCCGGAGACGCACGCGATCCTGAAGCAGATCCGCGCCGAGGTGGAGCGCGCCTATCCCGGCCGGATGCTGCTCGCGGAAGCCAACCAGTGGCCGGAGGACACGCAGGTCTATTTCGGCGAGGGCGACGAATGCCACATGGCGTTCCACTTCCCGCTGATGCCGCGCATGTACATGGCGATCGCGCAGGAGGACCGCTTCCCGATCACCGACATCCTGCGTCAGACGCCCGACATCCCGCCCGGCTGCCAGTGGGCGATCTTCCTGCGCAACCATGACGAGCTGACGCTCGAGATGGTGACCGACAAGGAGCGTGACTATCTCTGGAGCACCTATGCCGCCGATCGCCGCGCGCGCCTGAATCTCGGCATCCGCCGTCGTCTTGCGCCGCTGCTCGAGCATGATCGCCGCCGCATCGAGCTGATGAACGGGCTGCTGCTGTCGATGCCGGGCACGCCGATCATCTACTACGGCGATGAGATCGGCATGGGCGACAACATCTATCTCGGCGATCGCGACGGCGTGCGCACGCCGATGCAGTGGTCGCCCGACCGTAACGCTGGCTTCAGCCGCGCTGATCCGGCGCGGCTCGTGCTGCCGCCGATCCAGGATCCGATCTACGGCTTCCAGGCGGTGAACGTGGAGGCGCAGTCGCGCGACCCGCACTCGCTTCTCAATTGGACGCGCCGGATGTTGGCGGTGCGCGCGCGCTCGAAGGCGTTCGGGCGCGGCACGCTGCGCCTGCTCTATCCGTCGAACCGCAAGGTGCTCGCCTATCTGCGCGAGGAGGGCGAGGACGCAATCCTCTGCGTGTTCAACCTCTCGCGCGCGTCCCAGGCGGTCGAGCTCGACCTCTCCGCGCTTGCCGGGCGCGTGCCGGTGGAGATGCTGGGCGGCACGCCGTTCCCGCCGATCGGCCGGCTGACCTACCTGCTCACGCTGCCGCCCTACGCCTTCTACTGGTTCGTGCTCGCCGAGGAGATGGCGATGCCGGGCTGGCACGTGAAGGCGCCGGAGCCGCTGCCGGAACTGCGCACGATCGTGATCCGCAACGACGCGACCGAGCTCCTCAATCCTGCCGTCCGCCGCGAGCTCGAGCGCGAGATCCTGCCGGCCTGGCTGCCGCTGCGCCGCTGGTTCGCGGCCAAGGGCGAGACGCCGCGCGAGATCCGCATCGCCGCGCACGCGACCGTGCCGCATACCGGCGGCTATGTCGCGCTCGCGGAGGCCGAGGCGACGCTGGAGACGCACCAGGCGCGCTTCTTCATCCCGCTCGCCGCGGTGGCGGAGGACACGCCGAGCCCGCTGCCCGCGCAGCTCGCGCTGTCGCGGCTGCGCCAGGTGCGCCGCGTCGGCTATCTGACCGACGCCTTCGCTTCCGAGGCGCTGGTGCCGGCCGTGCTGGCCTGTCTGCGCGAGGGCGCGACACTCGCGACGGGGGAGGGCGAGATCCACTTCCTCGCCACGGACCGCCTTGCGAGCCTCGACCTGCCGGCGGAGGCGGAGACGCGGCGGCTCTCGGCCGAGCAGTCGAACTCGACGCTGATCCATGGCGAGGCGGTGGTGCTGAAGCTGCTGCGACGGCTTGCCCCGGGGATTCATCCCGAGGCCGAGATGACACGCCATCTCACCGCGTCCGGCTACGAGGGCGCACCGGCGCTGCTCGGCGAGGTCGTGCGCATCGCGCCGGACGGCACGCCCTGCACGCTGATGCTGCTGCAAGCCTTCGTGCGCAACCAGGGCGACGGGTGGCAGTGGACGCTGGACTGGCTGCACCGAGCCGTGGACGAGGCAGCGCTGAGCGAGGCCGTGCCGGCGGATGCCTTCGCCGGCTACCTGCCGATCGCCGAGGCGATCGGGCGGCGGCTCGGCGAGCTGCATGCCGTGCTCGCGCGCCCCGGCGTCAACCCGGACTTCGCGCCCGAGCCCGCGGGGCCGGACGATGCCGCGGCATGGGGTGCGGACACGCTTGCGCAGCTCGACGGCGCGCTCGCAGCGCTCGCCGGCGCGGCCGTGCCCGAGGCGGCGCAGCCCTTCGTCGCCGACTTGCGGGCCGCGACGAAGCGGCTGAGGCGGGCCGTGCCGCGGCTCGCGCGCAAGGCGCACGGCGCGCTGAAGACGCGCCATCATGGCGACTTCCATCTCGGCCAGGTGCTGATCGCGCATGGCGACGCGGTGATCGTCGATTTCGAAGGCGAGCCCGCTCGCCCGCTCGCCGAGCGCCGCGCCAAGGCGAGCCCGCTGCGCGACGTCGCCGGCCTCCTGCGCAGCTTCGACTACGCCGCCGCCGTCGCCACCACGCCCGAGATGACCGCGGCCGCGATCGCCGCTCCGGTGGAGCGGCGCGCGGCGCTGATCGCGGCCTGGCGCGAGGCGGCCTCGATCGCCTTCCTCGATGGCTATCGCGCCGCCCTGGCAGCCGCACCGCAGCGTATCGTCGCGCCCGCCGCCGAGGCGGCGCTGCTCGACCTGTTCCTGGTGCAGAAGGCCGCCTACGAGGTGCGCTACGAGGCGGCGAACCGGCCCGAATGGCTCCCCGTTCCGCTGCGCGGCCTGCTCGCGCTTGCTGCGCGGTTGGCGCCATGACCGATCGCGCGATCCAGGCGCTCGTCACCGGCCAGCACGGCGATCCGTTCGCGCTGCTCGGCCCGCATGGCGGCGAGGTGCGGCATTTCGCGCCGGGCGCGCAACGGGTCGAGGTCGTGTCGGCGGCCGGCCGCAGCGCGATGAAGCCGGTGCATCCGGCGGGACTGTTTGCTGGCCCCGCCCCGCAGGGCCGCTATGTCCTGCACATCCACTGGCCCGGCGACGCCGTGCAGGAGACCGAGGACCCCTACAGCTTCGGCCTGCTGCTCGGCGAGATGGACGTCTATCTGCTTGCCGAGGGCACGCACCGCACGCTCGCCTCCGCGCTCGGCGCGCACGCGATGACGATCGAGGGTGTCGCCGGCGTGCGCTTCGCGGTCTGGGCGCCGACTGCGCGCCGCGTCTCGGTGGTGGGCGACTTCAACGCCTGGGATGGGCGGCGCCATCCGATGCGGCTGCGTCGCGAGGCGGGGGTGTGGGAGCTGTTCGTGCCGCGGATCGGGCCGGGCACGCGCTACATGTACGAGATCGTCGGCGCCGACGGCGTGATGCTGCCGCTCAAGGCCGATCCGGTCGCGCAGGCTGCCGAGCAGGCGCCGGCGACCGCGAGCATCGTCGCCGATCCGCGCCCCTTCGCCTGGACCGACGACGTGTGGATGGCGCACCGGGCGCAGCGCCAGGCGGCCGACGCGCCGATGACGATCTACGAGGTCCACGCCGAGTCCTGGATGGACAGCCTCGGCGACTGGGACCGGCTTGCCGAGAAGCTCGTGCCCTATGTCGCGGGGATGGGGTTCACCCATCTCGAACTCCTGCCGGTGATGGAGCATCCGTTCCGCGGCTCCTGGGGCTATCAGCCGCTCGGC
>NZ_JBHYDW010000003.1:20714-89856 GCF_051860475.1 Elioraea sp.
TCGCGCCGTGTTCGCGGCTCGGCCCGCCGGAGGGGTTCGCGCGCTTCGTCGATCGCTGCCACGCCGCCCGGATCGGCGTCATCCTCGACTGGGTGCCGGCGCATTTCCCCACCGACGCGCACGGCATGGGAAGGTTTGACGGCACGGCCCTCTACGAGCACGCCGACCCGCGCGAAGGGTTCCATCGCGACTGGAACACGCTGATCTACAATTTCGGCCGCCACGAGGTGCGTGCCTTCCTGATCGCTTCCGCCCTGCACTGGCTCGAGCACTTCCACGTCGATGGCCTGCGTGTCGATGCGGTCGCCTCGATGCTCTACCGCGACTACTCGCGCGAGGCAGGGGACTGGCTCCCGAACGTCCATGGCGGGCGCGAGAACCTCGAAGCGGTCGCGTTCCTGCGCGAGCTCAACACCGCCGTGCACGCGCGCTGCCCCGGCGCGCTGATGATTGCCGAGGAGAGCACCGCCTGGCCCGGCGTGACGCGCGCGGCCGAACAGGGCGGGCTCGGCTTCGACTGGAAATGGAACATGGGCTGGATGCACGACACGCTGCACTACATGTCGCGCGAGTCCGCCTACCGGCAGTGGCACCACGACGAGATCACCTTCGGCCTCGTCTATGCCTGGAGCGAGCGCTTCATGCTGCCGATCTCGCATGACGAGGTGGTGCACGGGAAGGGCTCGCTCTACGGCAAGATGCCGGGCGATGACTGGCAGAAGCGGGCGAACCTGCGCGCGCTGCTGACGCTGCAATGGACGCATCCCGGCAAGACGCTGCTGTTCATGGGCAGCGAGCTTGCCCAGCCCACCGAGTGGAACCACGACGCCGGTCTGCCCTGGCATCTGCTCGACGACCCGCGCCATGCCGGGGTGCAGCGCCTCGTGCGCGATCTCAACCATGCCTGCCGGGCGCGGCCCGCGCTGCACCGGGACGACACCTCGCCCGACGGGTTCGCCTGGGTCATCGGGGATGATGCGGCCCAGAGCGTGTTCGCCTTTCTGCGCCGCGCCGGCGACGACGTCGCGCTGGTGGTCCTCAATCTCACGCCCGTGCCTCGGCTCGGGTACCGCATCGGCGTGCCGCGGGATGGCGCCTGGCGCGAGGTGCTGAACAGCGACGCCGGCGTCTATGGCGGCGGCAATCTCGGCAATGGCGGCGCGACGCTCGCCACCGGCGAGGGCGCGCACGGCCATCCGTATGCCCTGTCGCTGACGCTGCCGCCGCTCGCCGCGATCGTCCTCGTCCCAGGGGCCTGACCCGACCGGGCGCCCGGGCTGGTGCCGGGTCGGCCACCGGGGCGACCGACCACGCGCGTTTATGGTTTGCATGAATGGTTGAAATGGATAGGCTCCCCGATACGGGGCTCAGAATACGTCGGACGATCTCAAGGATCGGCGGGCTGGGGCTCAGGTTTCACAACCAGGGAGCGTGGATCGCATGAAGAAGAGTCTCTCGCTGCTCGGTGCAGCAGCTGTTGTGCTGGCAGCGACCGGTACGGAGGTCGCGGCGCAGCAGACCCTCGCGCAGGTCAAGGAACGGGGTGCGCTGAACTGCCAGGTCGGCCTGCCGACGCCGGGGTTCTATGCGCTGTCGGCCGACGGCAAGTGGTCCGGCCTCGACGTCGACATGTGCCGCGCGGTCGCCGCGGCGATCTTCAACGACCCGGACAAGGTGCGCTACCAGTCGGTGACCTCGGCGGTGCGGTTCACCTCGCTCGCCAACGGCGAGTCCGACATGCTCTCGCGCACCACCACCTAGACGGCGGTGCGCGACACGCAGCTCGGTCTCGAGTTCACCGGCGTCAACTTCTACGACGGCCAGGGCTTCCTCGTGCCCAGGGCGTCCGGCATCAGGTCGGCGCGCGAACTCGACGGCGCGACCGTCTGCGTGCTGACCGGCACGACGACCGAACTCAACCTGGCCGACTATTTCCGCGCCAACAACATGCGCCTCCAGTCGGTGACGAACGAGAACGTCAACGTGCTGGTCGAGACCTATCTCGGCGGCGGCTGCGACGCCTACACCAACGACAAGTCGGGCCTCGCGGCGCGACGCTCGGCCTTCCCGAACCCGCAGGACCACGTGATCCTGCCGGAGACGATCTCGAAGGAACCGCTCGGCCCGGTGGTCCGGCACGGCGACAACAACTGGGGCGACATCGTCCGCTGGGTGCTGATCGGCATGATCGAGGCCGAGGAGCTCGGTGTGAGCTCGAAGAACGTCGACGAGATGATGAAGTCCGACAATCCGAGCATCAAGCGGCTGCTCGGCGTCGAGGGCAATATCGGCCAGGGCATGGGCCTGACCAACGACTTCATGGTGCGGGTGCTCAAGCACATCGGCAACTATGGCGAGGCGTATGAGCGTCATGTCGGCGCCAATACGCCGGTCGGGATCCCCCGCGATGAGTCGCTGAACGCGCTCTGGACCAAGGGCGGGCTGATGTACGCCATGCCGTTCCGGTGAGCCGACACGGAGCGTGACTGACACGCGGGATCCGCGCGCACGCGCGGATCCCGCCTCGTCCTTCTCCGCGTTCCTGACCGGGCAGGGCAGGCCATGGCAACAACGGCCGCGACAACACGATCGGCCGCGGTGACCGCGAGGGGATCCTCGTTCGTCAACGATGCGTTCGTGCGCGCCGTCTTCTACCAGATCCTCACTGCCGCGATCCTGGTCGGTGGCATCTGGTACCTGGTGTCGAACACCATCAAGAACATGTCGCAGCGCGGCATGGCGGCCGGCTTCGACTTCCTGGAGTACACCGCCGGCTTCAACATCGTCTTTACGCTGATCCCCTACCGCGAGGGTGACACCTACCTCCGCGTGTTCCAGGTCGGGCTCGCGAACACGCTGCTGGTCGCCGTGATCGGCATCGTGCTTGCGACCGTGATCGGGCTGCTGATGGGGCTCGCGCGCCTGTCGACCAACTGGCTCATCCGCAGCCTTGCGCGCTGGTATGTCGAAATCCTGCGCAATACGCCGCTGCTGCTGCAGATCATCGCCTGGTATTTCGGGTTCTTCAATCTGCTCCCCGTGCCGCGTCAGAGCATCGACTGGGGCGGCGCATTCTTCCTCAACAACCGCGGCTTCTACTTCCCTGGACCGGTTCCGCAGGACGGCTTCGGCTGGACCGGGGTGGCGCTTGGACTCGGAATCGTGGTTGCGATCGCGATCCATCGCTGGGCGCGACGGCGGCTCGAAGCGACTGGCCAGTCCTTCCCGTCGGTGATCGTCGGCGTGGGACTGATCGTACTGCTGCCGGTCGCGGTCTTCCTCGCGACCGGTTCGCCGCTCGACTGGGAGATCCCTGCCCTGCGCGGCTTCAACTTCCGCGGCGGGCTGAGCGTGCCGCCGACCTTCTGCGCACTGATCATCGCGCTCGCGATCTACACCTCGTGCTTCATCGCCGAGATCGTGCGCGCCGGCATCCAGTCGGTCAGCCACGGCCAGACCGAGGCGGCGCGCGCGCTCGGCGTGAAGCCCTCGCGCATCATGCGCTTCGTGATCCTGCCGCAGGCGCTGCGCGTGATCATTCCGCCGCTGATCAGCCAGTATCTGAACCTGACCAAGAACTCCTCGCTCGCAATCGCGATCGGCTTCCCGGATCTGGTCAGCGTCTGGATGAACACCTCGCTGAACCAGTCGGGCCGTGCGATCCCGATCGTGGCGATGACCATGGGGTTCTACTGCGCGGTCAGCCTGACCGTGTCGCTGCTGATGAACCTCTACAACCGCCGCGTCCAGATCACGGAGCGCTAAGGCATGCCGGACGAATCGCGCCTCGCCGCGCCGCCCGATCAGGCCCTGGTGTTCCGCCCGAAGCCCGTGCGGCCGCCGCCGCCCTCGTCGATCGGCGTGATCGGCTGGATGCGCGCGAACCTGTTCTCGTCGGTCTCGAACGGGCTGCTGACGCTCCTTGGCGCCTACATCGTGATCGTGTTCTTCACCGCCATCATCAACTGGGCGCTGATCGACGCGGTGTGGGAGGCATCGAACCGCCGCGAGTGCCTCGACAGGGTCGGGCGCGCGGGCGCGTGCTGGCCCGGCGTGATCGCCTGGATTCCCAACCTGCTCTATGGGCTCTACCCCAAGGACCAGGTGTGGCGGATCAACCTCGCCTTCCTGATCCTGGTGGTCTGGGCCGTGCCGCTCTGGCTGCCGCGGGTGAAGTCGAAGGTCGGGATCGGGCTCAGCGCCGTGCTGCTCTATCCGTTCCTCGCCTCCTACTTCTTCCATGGCGGCGAGAAGGACCTGCTCTGGACCGCGCTGATCGCGCTCGGCATGGCGGCCTTCGTCTGGGTCTGGCTGACCACGCTCGCCGAACGCATGACGGGCCTGTCGTTCGGCGCCTTCGTCGCCCGCCTGACCGGCGCGCGGGCCGACGACGAGGACGGGACGCGAACCCGCGCGCGCCTCGGCTACGCGGTCCTCTACGTGTTGGCCGTCGCCGCAACGACGCAGTGGACGCTCGACGAGATTCCGACGCGGCTCTGGGGCGGGCTGTTCCTGACGCTGGTGATCTCGGGGTTCGGCATCACCTTCTCGCTGCCGGCTGGCGTGATGCTCGCCCTCGGCCGGCGCTCGACGATGCCGTTCATCAGCCTCTGCTCGACCGCCTTCATCGAGCTGTTCCGCTCGGTGCCGCTGATCACCATCCTGTTCATGTTCAACACGATGCTGCCGCTGTTCCTGCCGGTCGGCGTCGAGGTGAACCGGCTGCTGCGCGCGATCGTCGCGGTCTGCCTGTTCGCCGCCGCCTACATGGCCGAGATCGTCCGGGGCGGGTTGCAGGCGATCCCGCGCGGCCAGTACGAGGCGGCCTCGGCGGTGGGTCTGGGCTTCTGGCAATCGACCGCGCTGGTGATCATGCCGCAGGCGCTGAAGATCATGATCCCGACCATCGTCGGCAACTTCATCGGCCTGTTCAAGGACACGACGCTGGTCTCGATCATCGGCCTGTTCGACCTGCTCAGCATGGCACGTGCGGTCGGCGAGGACACGACCTGGCTCGGCCTGTTCCTCGAACCGTTCTTCTTCATCACGCTGATCTACTTCGTGTTCTGCTTCCTGATGTCGCAGTACAGCCTCAACCTCGAGCGCACACTCGGCGCGGGGCAGCGGCGATGAGCGGCGCGGCGCTCGCGGACGGGCCCGGAGCGGCGCTGACCGGCACGCCGGCGATCGAGCTCTTCGGGCTGAGCAAGTGGTTCGGCCACTTCCAGGCGCTGAAGGACATCGATCTCCGGGTGGCGGAAGGCGAGAAGGTGGTCGTGTGCGGCCCGTCGGGCTCGGGCAAGTCCACCATGATCCGCTGCGTCAACCAGCTCGAGCGGCAGCAGGAGGGCAAGGTCGTCATCCACGGCCGCGCCTTCGGCGAGAGCACGCAGAAGGACGAGGAGATCCGGCGCGACATCGGCATGGTGTTCCAGCAGTTCAACCTCTTTCCGCACATGACGGTGCTGGAGAACTGCACCTTCGCGCTCACCTGGGTGAAGCACCTGCCGAAGGCCGAGGCCGAGGCGATCGCGATGAGCCTGCTCGAACGCGTGCACATCCCCGAACAGGCGCGCAAGTATCCGTTGCAGCTCTCCGGCGGGCAGCAGCAGCGAGTCGCGATCGCGCGCGCGCTCTGCATGCGCCCGCGCATCATGCTGTTCGACGAGCCCACCTCCGCGCTCGACCCGGAGATGATCAACGAGGTGCTGGAGGTGATGGTCGAGCTCGCCGAGTCCGGCATCACCATGATGGTGGTGACGCACGAGATGGGCTTCGCGCGCAAGGTCGCCGATCGGGTGATCTTCATGGACCAGGGCGAGATCGTCGAGGACGCCCCGCCCGAGGTGTTCTTCGCCAACCCGCGCTACGACCGCACGCGACTGTTCCTGAGCCAGATCCTGTAGCCGGTTGCCGGACATCCGCGGCCCGCCCATATCCCTGCCATGCCTCCGCTCTCGGTCCTCGACCTCGCCCCTGTCGCCGAAGGACGCCGGCCCGGCGACGCGCTGCGCAACGCCGTCGATCTCGCACGCCAGGCGGAGGCGCTCGGCTATCGCCGCTACTGGATGGCCGAGCACCACAACATGCCCGGCATCGCCAGTGCCGCGACCGCCGTCGCGCTCGCCCATGTCGGCGCGGGAACGGAGCGCATCCGCATCGGCGCCGGCGGCGTGATGCTGCCGAACCACGCGCCGCTGGTGATCGCCGAGCAGTTCGGCACGCTCGCGGCACTTCATCCGGGCCGCGTCGATCTCGGGGTCGGGCGAGCGCCAGGCACCGACCCGCGCACCGCCTGGGCGCTCCGCCGCACGCTGGCCTCGGACGAGGACGCCTTCCCGCAGGATGTCGTCGAGCTGATGGACTGGTTCCGCGAGCCCGTGCCCGGCCAGGCGGTGGTGGCCACCCCGGGGGCGGGCGAGGCGGTAGAGGTCTGGATCCTCGGCTCCTCCACCTTCGGCGCCCAGCTCGCCGCCGCGCTTGGCCTGCCTTACGCCTTCGCCTCGCATTTCGCGCCGGCGCAGATGATGCAGGCGCTGGCACTCTACCGCGAGCAGTTCCGCCCGTCGGAGCGGCTGGCGAAGCCCCACGCCATGCTCGGGGTCCACGTGGTCGCCGCGGAGACGGACGCGGAGGCGCGCTTCCTGTTCACGTCGCACCAGCAGGCGCTGCTGAACCGGCGCACCGGACGGCCCGGCACGCTGCCGCCGCCGGTGGAGGGTTTCGTCGAGCGGCTCGATCCGCACGCCCGCGCGGTGATCGAGGCCTCGCTGGGCATCGTCGCGGTGGGCGGGCCGGCGACGGTGCGCGCGGAGCTCGCCGCCTTCGTCGAGCGCACGGGCGCGGACGAGCTGATCGTCACCGCGCAGATCTTCGACCATGCGGCGCGCAAGCGCTCCTACGCGCTGCTCGCGGAGGCCGCGGCGGAGGCGATGGCGGCGTAGCGCTCAGCCGTGGCGCGCATTCGCCGGCGCGTCGAGCGGCCAGAGATGCCGGCGCCAGAACAGCGCGATCGCGCCCGTGCAGGCGAGGCCGAACCCGGCATAGAGCGTGGCCGAGCGTGGGAAGCCGATCGTGGCGATCAGCGGCCCCGCGATCAGCAGTCCCACGGGCAGGCCGTACACCGCCAGCATGCGCAGCCCCATCACGCGGCCGCGGAACAGCGGATTGCCGACGCGCAGCAGCACCGCCGCAAGCGGCACCATGGCGAAGCTCTGCACGAATCCCGCCATCGCCAGCAGCGCCATGCCGAGGGCCGCGACCTCGACGCGCGCGAACACCAGCAGCAGCGCGAACCAGAGCGCGGCCGCCGCCAGCATCGTGCGCGCCGGCGGCACCACGCCCCCGCGCGCGCTCAGCAGCACCGAGCCTGCGAGCCCGCCGCCGGCGAAGCTCGCGAGCAGATAGCTGAGCCCGGCGCGGTCCGTGCCGTACACCTCGCGTGCGACATAGGGCATCAGTCCCTGTGACAACGGATACGCCGCGAAGTTCAGCAGGAAGGCGAGCGCGATCGCCGCCAGCAGGGGCGGCGTGGTGCGGACATAGGCCACGCCGTCGGCAAGCTCGCGCCAGGGCGAGGTCACGCTGGCGCCGGTCCGGCGCGCCGTCCGCTCCTCCACGCCGAGCGTCAGCGCGAAGCTCAGCAGGTAGAGCCCGGTGACGACGAGATAGGCCCGCCCCGTGCCGAGGGCGGCCACCAGCGCGGCACCGCTCAGCGCGCCCGCGATCTTCGCCGAGTCGGCACTCGTGCGCTCGATCGACAGCGCGCCCATCAGAAGGGTGGGCGGCATCGTCGCGCCGATCAGCGCGTTGCGCATTCCCATGTCCGACGGCCGCACCAGCCCCGCGAGCGCCGTCACCGCGAACACGGCGGCCGGGCTCAGCGTGCGGGTGAGCGCGAGCGTGGTCAGGATCGCCGCCAGCACCGCGTAGACGATGCGCATCCCGCACAGCACCAGGCGATGGCCGACGCGGTCGCCGGCGACGCCGAACAGCGGCGAGATCAGCGTGCCGACCAGCTGCAGCGCGCCGAACAGGCTGAGCAGCACGACCGAGCCGGTCTCGACCAGCACATACCAGCCGAGGATCAGCGTCTCCATCTCGAACGCCCAGGACACCGCGAGGTCGGACGGCCACTGGAAGCGGAAGCTGCGCTGGCGGAACGGTGCCAGCGTGGAGGCGCGCGGGGTCGGGCTCACGTCGGGCGGGACATGTCCGTGGCGTCAGATCGGCTTGGGCGAGGCGAGCGTGGTGCTGCCGGCGGAGGTGCCGGCATCGACCGGCAGGGTGATCCCGGTGACCCAGCGTGCGGCCGGCGAGACGAGCCAGGCGATCGCCTCGGCGACGTCCCAGGCGGTGCCCTCGGTCTTGAGCAGCGTGGCCTCGCGCCGCGCCGCGCGCCCCGCCTCGTCGAGCCCGCGCACCGCCACCATCGGCGTGTAGACGTAGCCCGGCGCGACGCAGTTGACGCGGATCCCCTCCGGCCCGTGATGTGCCGCCATCGCGCGCGTCATCTGCACGATCGCGCCCTTCGTGGTGGCGTAGAGCAGGCCGGGATGTCCCGCGAGCAGCCCGGCGACCGAGGAGAGGTTGACGATCGCGCCGCCGCCCGACTTGCGCATCTCGGGGATCGCGTATTTCGACATCAGCATGACCGAGCCGACATTGATGCGCATCGCCCGGTCCCACGCCTCGGCATCGACCTCGACCGCGCTGCCAGGCGGGCCGGAGATGCCGACATTGTTCACCAGGATGTCGAGCCGCCCCCAGCGCGCGACCGCCGCGGCGACGATCTCGCGGCACTGCGACGCCTCCGAGACGTCGCCCGTCACCATGGCGTGCTCGCCGCCCTCGGCCGTGATCGTCGCCGCCGTCGCGGCCATCCAGTCGCGCTCGACATCGGCGAGCAGCACGCGCGCGCCGCGGCGGGCGAGCGTGATCGCGGTCGCGCGGCCGTTGCCGATGCCCTCGCCGCGCGAGCCCGCGCCGGTGACGATCGCGACCTTGCCGTCGAGCGCGACGCTGTCCGTCATGCGTTTCCTCCTCCTGCATGCCAGCCTGCACCAGGGCGCCGCGCGCGACCAGACGGGGCGTCTGGACGCAGGGTTGCGCCTCGGCCACGATGCGCGGCCGGGCCGAGGCCTGGTCCAAGGGGAAACGTGATGCCGGACGGCGCAGTCGCGACCGACGATTCCGAGCTCGATCCGTCGCTCGCGCAGCTGCGCGACACGGTGCGGCGCTTCGCCGACGAGCGCGTGGTCCCGCGCGCGGGCGACCTCGACGAGTCGGAGGAGTGCCCCGAGGATCTCTACCGCGCGCTCGCCGCGCTCGGCCTGTTCGGCATCACCGTGCCGGAGGCGCTCGGCGGCACCGGCGCGGGCGCGCTTGCCTATGCGGTGGTGATGGAGGAGCTCGCGCGCGGCTATGCGTCGGTCGCGGACCAGGTCGGGCTGGTGGAGCTGGTCGCCACCCTGCTCGCCGAGCACGGCACGGCGGAACAGCAGGCGCGCTATCTGCGTCCGCTGCTCGCGCGCGAACGGCGCTGCGCCTATGCGCTGACCGAGGAGGGCGCGGGGTCGGATCTTGCGGCGCTGAAGGCGACCGCGCGGCGCGACGGCGCGGGCTGGGTGCTGACCGGCAGCAAGCTCTGGATCCACATGGCCCCACTCGCCGACTTCGCCGCCGTGCTCGCGCGCACGAACCCCGAGGCCGGGCATCGCGGCATGGCGGTGTTGCTGGTCGAGCTCGACGCGCCCGGCGTCACCCGCCTGCGTGCCGAGCACAAGATGGGCCAGCGCGCCTCTCCGGTCGGCGGGCTCGTGTTCGAGGATGTGCGGCTGCCGGACGACGCGCTGCTCGGTCAGGACGGACGCGGCTTCCACCTGATGATGAGCGTGCTGGACAAGGGCCGCATCGGCATCGCGGCCCTCGCCCTCGGCATTCTCCAGCGCGCGCTCGAGGAGAGCATCGCCCACGCCAAGGACCGCGTGCAGTTCGGCAAGCCGATCGCCGAGTTCCAGGCGGTGCAGTGGATGATCGCCGACATGGCGAAGGACGCGCATGCCGCGCGGCTGATGGTGCGCCATGCCGCGCGGCTGCTCGATGCCGGCAGGCGCGCGACGCTGGAGGCGAGTTTCGCCAAGTGCTTCGCCTCCGACGCGGCGGTGGCGCGCACGGCGGATGCGGTGCAGATCCATGGCGGGTCGGGCTATATCCGCGGCGTGACGGTCGAGCGACTCTATCGCGACGCCAAGATCACGCAGATCTACGAAGGCACGAATCAGATCCAGCGCATGATCATGGCGCGCCACCTGCTCGCATGAGGCCCGCCGCCCTCGTCACCGGCGCGCGCCGGGGGATCGGCCGCGCCACCTGTGCCGCGCTCGCCGCGCGCGGCTTCGACGTGGTCGGCGCCGATCTGTCGGATGACGGCGCGGCCGAGACCGAGGCTGCCGTGATCGCGGCAGGCGGGGCGTTCCGCTTCCTCACCGCCGACGTGGCCGCGACCGCCGCGCACGGTGCGCTCGTCGAGGCCGCGTGGGCCGCGTTCGGCGGCCTCGAATGCCTGGTGAACAACGCGGGCGTCGGCGCGCTCGCCCGCGGCGATCTGCTCGACGTGACCGAAGCCTCGTTCGACCGCTGCCTCGGCGTGAACACGCGCGGCGCCTTCTTCCTCGCCCAGGCGGCAGCACGGCGGATGGTCGGCCCTGGCGCGCCCGCGCGCGGGGCGCGCTCGATCCTGTTCGTCTCCTCGGCGAATGCGTTCATGCCGGCGGTCGATCGCGGCGAGTACTGCATCTCCAAGGCGGCCGCGTCGATGGTGGCGAGGCTGTTCGCGGTGCGGCTCGCCGAGGCCGGCATCGCCGTGCACGAGATCCGCCCCGGCGTGATCCGCACGGAAATGACCGCGCCGGTGGCCGAACGCTACACCGCGCGCATCGAGGCCGGACTGTCACCCATCCGCCGCTGGGGCGAGGCCGAGGATGTCGGCCGCGCCATCGCTGCCCTCGCCGCCGGCGACCTCCCCTTCACCACCGGCGATGCCTTCCACATCGACGGCGGCCTGCACCTGCACCGGCTATGAGCGCGCTGCGTTACGAGGAGATCGCGGTCGGGCTCGACTACGACACGCCCGGCATCACGATCGGCGAGCACCACGTGCTCGGCTTCGCCGGTCTGACGGGAGACTTCTACGAGCTGCACGTCGATGACGACTACGCGCGCTCGATCGGCTATCCGGGCCGGGTCGCGCACGGGCTGCTCGGGCTTGCCCTCGCCGACGGGCTGAAGAACCGCGCTGGCGTGCGGCTCGCGGCGATCGTCTCGCTTGGCTGGCGCTGGACATTCACGGGCCCGATCCTGATCGGCGACCGCATCGCCGCGCGCATCCGCGTCGTGGCCAAGCGCGAGACGAAGAAGCCCGACCGCGGCATCGTCACGATCGAGGTGACGCTGACCAATCAGCGCGGCGAGGTGGTACAGCAGGGCGAGAACGACATGATGGTGTGGCGCCGCCCTACCGCTTGAACGCCGCGTCGCGCTTCTCGGCGAAGGCGCGGATGCCCTCGCGGTGGTCGCCGGCGGCGAAACAGAGCACGTTCATCTCGTTCTCGTAGGCAAGCCCGGCCGAGAGCGGCGCCTCCAGCGCCTGGCGCACGGCCGCCTTCACCGCCTGCACGGCGACCGGGCTGAAGCCCGCGAGCGTCCGGCAGAGCGCGCGCGCGACCTCCTCCTCCGCCCCGTCCTCCACCACCTGCTCGACCAGGCGGAGCCGCTGTGCCTCCTCGGCATCGACAGGTTCGCCGGTCAGCAGCAGCCGCATCGCCGCCCCGTAGCCGATCAGCCGCGGCAGCATCTGCGACGCCCCGCCGCCGCCGACCCAGCCGCGCGTCACCTCCGGGAAGCCGATGCGCGTCGAGCGAGCGGCGATGCGGAGGTCCGAGGCGAGCGCCATCTCGGCGCCGCCGCCGAGCGTCCAGCCCTTCAGCGCAGCGATCACCGGCTTGCGGATGCCGCGGATCGCCGCCTCGTAGACGACACGGTTGCGGAACGCCCACGCATCCGGATAGGCCGCGAGCGCATGGAGATCGCTGCCCGCGCAGAAGGCGCGGCTGCCGGCACCGCGCAGCAGCACCGCACGGACCGCGTCATCCGCGTCGATGCGGCGCGCGTGCTCGGCCAGCTCCGCCGCCATCGCCGGCGTCACCGCGTTGTGCTTGGCCGGCCGATCGATCACCAGCTCCGCCACCCCGTCCGCGACCTCGAGCCGCACCGCGCCGTCCATGCACATCCCTCCGCGCTCCATTCCCGACGCCAGATTGGCCCCGCCGGCACGGCGCCGCCAGCCTTGCGCGGGGCGCCACGCCATGCCGGCGTTGACGCTCAGCGCGGCGGCGTGCCGTCGAACCGCGCCGCAACCGCGGCCGCTGCCTGCATCAGCGCCGCGCCGATGCGCGGCAGCGCCTCCACCGGCAGGCGCTGCGCCGGCCCCGAAATGCTGAGCGCGGCCGAGAGCCCGTGCAGCGGAATCGCCGCGGCGACGCAATGCGCGCCGGTCTCGTTCTCCTCCAGGTCGAGTGCGAAGCCCTGCGCGGACGCGGTCGCGAGCTCCTCGGCGAGGGCCGCGCGGCTGGTGATCGTGCGCGGGGTGCGCCTCAGCAGCCGTCTCGGCAGCCCGTCCAGTCGATCCTCCTCCGGACGGATCGCGAGCATCGCCTTGCCGAGGCTGGTCGAATGGATCGGGTCGCGCGCGCCGATCGCGGCTTCCATGCGCAGCGAGCGCGTGCTGCCGACCATCGCGACATAGATCACCTCGGCGCCATCGGCGACACCGAGATTGACGGTCTCGTTGAATCGCAGCTGCAGCCGCTGCATCTCGGGGAGCGCCGCCTGGCGCAGCGCCTCGATCGCGGCGGCGGGCGCGGGCATCGCCGCAAGCCGCGGCCCGGCCGTGTAGGCGTCGTTGCCCTCGGCCTGCACGACGAACCCGGCCGAGCGCAGCGTGTAGAGGTAGCGGAACGCAGTGGTCTTGGGCAGCGCGGTGCGCTCGGCGAGCTCCGACAGCGTGAGCGGCCGCCCTTCGCCCACCAGCGCCTCCAGCAGCTGCAATGCCTTGCGCACCGGCTTGACGACGTAGCGGGCGTCCAGACTCATCGGTCAGATCGCCACCGTCATGGCGCCGTCGACGGTCAGCACCGCGCCGGTCGTGTAGGAGGACGCAGCGGAGCAGAGATAGAGCGCGGCCGCCCCCAGTTCGTCCGGATGACCCCAGCGGCCCGCCGGCGTGCGCGCGGCGATGCGCGCCTGGAATGTCGGATCGCTGCGCCGGAGCGTCTCGTTGCCGGCGGTGAGAAAGTAGCCGGGGGCGAGCGCGTTCACCGTCACCCCGCTCGGCGCGAGCTCCACCGCAAGCGCGCGCACCAGCCCATTCATTCCGGCCTTCGCCGCGGCATAGCCCGGCATGGAAGGCCGGGCGATGAAGGCGTTGATGGAGGAGACGAACAGGATGCGCCCGTAGCCCGCGGGCACCATCACGCGTGAGGCCTCGCGCGCGAGCCGGAAGCCCGCGGCGAGATGCGACTCGAACACCGCGCGGAAATCCGCGTCGGTCTGATCGAGCGCGGGCTTGCGCACGCCGCCGCCGGCATTGCTGACCAGGATGTCGAGCCGGCCATGCCGTTCCGCGATCGCTCGCACCGCGGCGGTCGCGGCCTCGGCATCCGTCACGTCGAACGGCGCGACCTCCGCCGCCAGACCCCAGGCGCGCAGGGCCGCCTCGCGCGACGCGAGCGCGGCCGCATCGCGCCCGTTCAGCGCCACCCGCGCGCCGGCGGCGGCCAGCGCGCGCGCGATCGCCCAGCCGAGCCCCCGCGAGGCGCCCGTCACCAGCGCGACCCGGCCCGTCAGGTCGAACAGTCTCGCGGGCGGTGCGGGCGGCGCGTCTGCCGGCGTGCTCATCGCTCGCTCAGGCGTACTCGATGCGCGGATCGATATAGGCGTAGAGCACGTCCACCATCACGTTGATGACGATGTAGATCACCAGGATCACCAGGATGCAGCCCTGGATCAGCGGGTAGTCGCGCGTGCTGATCGCGGTGATCAGCAGCCGCCCGAGGCCCGGATAGGTGAACACCGCTTCCGTGACGACCGTGCCGCCGATGAAGTTCGCCATCATCAGCCCGACGATGGTGACGAAGGGCAGCATCGCGTTGCGCATCACGTGCCGGCCGACCACGTCGCGCTCGGGCAGCCCCTTCGAGCGCGCGGTCCGCACATAGTCGGCGCGCAGCTCGGCCACCAGCGAGGCGCGCAGGAAGCGGGCGAAGATGCCCGACACATAGACGCCGAGCGTCAGCGCCGGCAGCAGGATGTTGCGCAGCATCTCGATCGGCGAGTCCCAGAACGGCACGTAGCCCGAGGCCGAGGGCAGCCAGCGCAGGTGCACCGCGAACAGCAGGATCAGCAGGATGCCGAGCCAGAAGGTCGGCACGCCGAGTGCCAGCGCGCTCCAGCCGCTGAGCGCGGTCGAGCCACGAGCCGGGCATCAGCGCGCTCGCCACCGCCACGGGGATGCCGATCAGCAGCCCGACGACGGTCGCCGCGAGGCCGAGTTGCACGGTGGCCGGCAGGCGTTCGCCGATCAGCGACGCGACGGGCTGGCGCGAATGCAGCGACACGCCGAGATCGCCGCACAGCGCGTCCGTCAGCCAGGCCCAGTACTGCACGATCACCGGCCGGTCGAGGCCGAGCTCGGCGCGCAGCGCGGCAACCTGCTCCGGTGTCGCGTTCTCGCCGAGGATCATCCCGACGGGACCACCCGGAATCGCATAGACCATCGCCCAGATGCCGATCGAGGCGAGCACCAGCACCGGCAGCAGCTGCGCAAGGCGGCGGAGGATGTAGCCGATCACGGCCGGCCTCCCTGAAGCGCTACGGGCTCCTCGATCTCGTGGCGGTCCTCGAGCACCGAGGCCATGGCGCGGCCGAGCAGGTCGAGCGAAAGGATCGTCAGCGTCAGCACCAGCCCGGGCAGCACCGCGTAGGTCGGCGCCTCGTAGAGGAAGGTCTTGCCGGTGCGCAGCATCTCGCCCCAGGAGGGCGTGGGCGGCGGGATGCCGATGCCGAGGAAGGCGAGCGCGGCCTCGAGCAGGATCGCGACCGAGGACAGCACCACCACCTGCACCAGGATCGGGCTCCAGGAGTTCGGCAGCACGGTCCGGAACATCATGTAGGCGGCCGAGCCGCCGAGCGCCTCGACCGCGACGACGAAGTCGCGCTTGCGCAACGACAGCACCTGCGCGCGGGTGATGCGCGCGAAGGAGGGGATGCCGGTGATGCCGACCGCGAGCAAAGCCGCCGCCTGGCTGCGCCCGATCACGGCGATGATCGCCATCGCCAGCAGGATGCCCGGCAGCGCCAGCAGCACATCGACCAGCCGCATCAGCACCGCGTCGCGCCAGCCGCCGAAGAACCCCGCCATCAGCCCGATCGGCACGCCGACCGCGCCCGCGATTGTGACGGCGCCGGCCGCCGTCATCAGCGAGGTGCGCGCGCCGTAGATCACGCGCGCAAGGATGTCGCGGCCGAGCTCGTCCGTGCCGAACCAGTGCGCGGCCGATGGCCCTTCCAGTTCCGCGAGCAGGTCCTGCGCCAGCGGATCGATCGGCAGCACGGGGGCCAGGATCGCGAGCACGATCAGCGTCGCGAGCCAGGTGAGGCTGACCTGCGCGGCACCGCGCGCGACCACACGCCTTGCGAGTTCGCGCGACCGGTGCATCGTCACACCACCTCCTGCGGGCGCGCGGCACCGGCCGCCGGCACCAGCGGTCCGGCGTGGTGGCAGGCGGTGCGCGTCGGCAGCCCGGGATACGGCCGGAACGCGGGCGCCTCTGCCGGGCAGCGCGCATCGGCGCGGAAGCAGCGCGGGTGGAAGGTGCAGCCCGGGGGCGGCGAGGCCGGGTTCGGGATCTCGCCCTCCAGCACGATGCGCTTGCGCACGCCGCGCAGGCTCGGATCCGGCACCGGCACGGCCGAGAGCAGCGACTGGGTGTAGGGATGCACCGGTGTGGCGTAGAGCGCCTGCTTCTCGCTCTCCTCGACGATCCGCCCGAGATACATCACGGCGACGCGGTCGGAGATGTGGCGCACCACCGACAGGTCATGCGCGATGAACAGATAGGCGAGGCCGAGTTCGCGCTGGAGATCCTGCAACAGGTTGATGATCTGCGCCTGGATCGAGACGTCGAGCGAGGCGACCGGCTCGTCGAGGATCAGCAGGCGCGGCTCGAGCGCGAGCGCGCGCGCGATGCCGATGCGCTGCTTCTGCCCGCCCGAGAACTCGTGCGGGAAGCGTCCCATCATGCTCGGCGACAGCCCCACCATCTCGAACAGCCGCGCGATCCGCGCGGCACCGCCCATCTGCTCGTAGAGCCCGTGGATGCGCAGCGGCTCGGCGACGATCTCGCCCGCGCTCTTGATCGGGTTGAGCGAGGCGAAGGGGTCCTGGAACACGTACTGCATGTGCCGGCGCACCTGGCGCATCGCGCCGCGGCCGAGCGCGGTGATGTCGCGGCCGCCGAAACGGATGCGCCCGCCGGTCGCCTTCACCAGCCCCATGATGGCGCGGCCCGTCGTCGTCTTGCCGCAGCCGGACTCGCCGACGAGGCCGACCGTCTCGCCCTCGTGCACCGCCAGGCTCACGCCGTCGACCGCACGCAGCCAGCCGACGCGGCGTCGCAGGATGCCGGCCCTGATCGGGAAATGCACCTGGAGGTCCTCGACCGACAGCAGCGGTTCCGTGTCGCGCTGCAGGTTCGGCAGCGTTCGTTCCGCCGCATCGGGCTCGCGCACCACCGACGGTGCCGGCACCTCGTCGGCGAAGTGACAGGCGCTGAGATGCGCCGGACCGCAGGCGCGCAATGCCGGTTCCTCGGCGCGGCAGCGATCGCGTTCGTTCGAGACCGCGCAGCGCGGATGGAACACACAGCCCGGCGGCAGGTTCGCCGGCGCGGGCGGCTGGCCCGGAATCGGCTCGAGCCGCACGCCCCCGCCGTCGAGTCGCGGCAGGCCGCGCAGCAGCGCGACCGTGTAGGGATGGCGCGGGCGGGCGAAGATCGTCTCGACCGGGCCGGACTCGACGATCCGCCCGCCATACATCACTGCCACGCGATGCGCCATTTCGGCGATCACGCCGAGATCATGCGTGATCAGGATCACCGCGGCCCCCGTCTCGGCCTGGCGGCGGGCGAGCAACGACAGCACCTGCGCCTGCACCGTGACGTCGAGCGCGGTGGTGGGCTCGTCGGCGATGATCAGGCGAGGCCGCCCCGCCATCGCCATCGCGATCACCGCGCGCTGGCGCATCCCGCCCGAGAACTGGTGCGGGTACTGGATCACGCGCCCGGCGGGATCCGGGATATCGACCTCGCGCAGGAGCTCGACCGCGCGCGCGCGCGCCTGCTCGGCGCGCAGCCTTCCGTGCGCAACCTGGCCCTCGGTCACCTGTCGGCCGATCGTGAACACGGGGTTCAGCGTCGTCGTCGGGTCCTGGAACACCATGCCGACATCGACACCCCGCATGCGTCTGAGCGTCTCGGGGTCGGCGTCGGTGATCTCGACGCCGCCGAGCCGGATCGAGCCGCGCACGCGCGCGGTCGGCGGCAAGAGACCCGAGATCGCGAGCGAGGTCACGCTCTTGCCCGAACCCGACTCGCCGACGATCCCAAGCACCTCGTTGGCGCGCACGTCGAGGTCGATGCCGCGCACCGCCGGCACGGGACGGCCCGAGCCGACGAAGGCCACCTCGAGCGCACGGACGGAGAGGATCGGCTCAGTCATCCGTGCGCTCATCCATGCGGCATCCCGCCTCGGCTCAGGGCTTGAACCCCAGCGTGCGCGCGACGAGCATGTTGTCGATGTCGAGCGTGAAGCCGCCCACCCTCGGCGAGGCGACGATCAGCCCGATCGGGTAGGAGTTGGTCGGGATGCCGAACGCCGTCTCGACCAGCACGCGGTTGAGGTTGTCGTAGGCGGCCTTCACCTCGGCCTCGCTGCCGAGCGCGGTGTCCACGCGCCGGATCGCCTCGACATACTCGGGGTGCGGGTTGGGCTCGCCGAGGATCGGGTTGTTCACCGTGCGGTAGATGCTGTTGGTGGTCAGCCGCGTCGGGAACTTCTGGATGTTGCCGACCGCGCCGAACACCGCGTCGAACTTGCCGGTGAGCAGCGCGTCGATGAACTCGGCCCCCTGCTTGAGGTCGAGCTCGATGGTGATGCCGGCGCGCGCAAGCGAGCCCTGCACGATCTGGCTGATGCGGGTCGAGACCTCGTCGCCGCCGTTGACCAGCAGCTTCCAGTTGCTGATCTCGGCCTGCGGCAGGCCGGATTGCTGGATCAGCGCACGGCCCCTGTCGATGTCATAGGCGTAGCGCTGGGCGTAGGACGGATCGTGCGCGGGGCTCGCCGGCGCCCAGGGCAGCGCCGTGACCTCGCCGAGCCCGGCATAGCCGACGCGCAGGATGCCGGCACGATCGATCAGGTGGTTGAAGGCCTGGCGGAAGGTCTGGTTGCGGAACGGCCCGCGCGTCGAGTTGATGCGGAACACCTGCACCAGCGGCCCCGGCCCGTCGACCACCTGGTAGCCCGCGCCGCGCAGCCGCACCGCCGTGCGCCCGGTCGCGCCGTAGACGAGATCGACCGCGCCGGATTCGAGCGCGGCCGCGGCTGCCGCGTCGTTCTCGAACACGGTCAGCACGACCTCGGGCGAGAGCGGCTGATTGGCGCGCCAGTGCGACCGGTTCGCCTCCAGCCGCACGCGCTGGCCGACCGCGCGCTCGGCGAGAAGGTAGGGGCCGGTGCCGACGGGGCGCGTCGAGACGGTCTCGATCGTCGCCGGATCGATCACCGAGATGAACTGCAACAGGTCGGTGATCTGGCGGGTCGGCGCGGGATTCTTGAAGGTGATGCGGATCGTTCGGGGATCGATCACCGTCCAGTCCTGGACGATCCCCATGGTCGGATAGACGTTCTTGCCCGCGCGCGGATCGGCCGCCTTGCGCAGCGTGGCCGAGACGGCCTCGGCGTCGAAGGGCGCGCCGCTGTGGAACTTGACGTCAGCGCGGAGCGTCAGCGTGACCGAGCGGTTGTCGGGCGCGATCGTCCAGGCCTCGGCGAGGTTGGGGATCGCGCGGCCCTCGGGCGTATACTCGATCAGGCTGTCATAGAGGTTCTTGATGGTGGGGAAGTTCACGGTCGAGAACGCCATCGGATCGAAGTCGTTCACGTCCGAACGCATCGCCACGCGGATCTGGCCGGGGCGGAGGTCCTGCGCCAGCGCCTCGGCGGCGACGGAGAGGGTGAAGGCGGCAGCCACCAGCGAGGTGGCAAGGCCGGTGCGATAGCTCATGCGGCGACTCATCTCGGTATGGCCTCCTCTGTTGCGTGACGACGGGGTGGCGCTCATGCGGTTGCGCGCGCCTCCCGCCAATGGGCGACCGGATCGAGCGGATGGATCGGTCGCGGAATGCGACGCCAGGGCAGGGTGAACAGGTCCGACTGTCCCGGTCCGCGCGTGTCGCACCGGATCACCTGCGAGGAGATCGGCGCGAACCACTGGAAGTTCGAGGCGGTCTTCAGCACCGCCATCTTGTAGTCGCGCGGCTCGATGCCGAAGGGGCGATAGATCTCGGGCATGTTGCCGCCGACGCCGCGCAGCTCGCTGATCAGCAGCGTGACTGGCCCCGTTTCGAGCACGACGACGCGGCCCAGGTCGATCGCGCGCTGATGCGGGTTGTCGGCCTCGACGATGCCGCCGCCGATCCGCCGCACCGTCCCGGTCACCTCGAGCGGGGTGAAGAAGGCGGGCGCGCTCTCGCCGCCGAGCGGCAGCGTGACCGTCGCCCCCTCGCCGGCGGCGATCAGCCGCGCGATCGCCTTCGGCGCGATCATCGGGATCAGCGCGCGGCTTGTGATGCCGAGGCGAAGGATCGCCTCCAGGATCAGGTTGCTGTCGCCGGCCGCTCCGCCCGCCACGGTGTCGCCCGTATCGCTCAGCGCGACGACGCCCTTCGGCGCGGCATCCGCCATGCGCACTGCCTCGTCCACCGGCACGGCCTCCTTCACCTGGAAGGCATCGCGCAGCGACCAGGCGAGATCGGCGGACTGATCGGCGAGCCGCTCGGCGAGCGCCGGGTCGTTGTCGGTAACCACGACCGTGCTCCAGCCGCCCTCGGCGACATCGAGCCAGGGCTGCATCGGGAAGGGCGCGATGTGCAGCACGCGCGGATCGGCCTCGGCCGCGCGGGCATGGTCGAACCAGGTCTTCATCGGCGGCCTGGCCGTGAGGAACTGCTCCTGGTGCGACATCAGCGGGATCTTGCGCCAGGCCATCACCGGGCGCACCTCGCCGGCGCAGATGCGGATCAGCAGCTCGGCGCCGATCCGTCCGGTATCGAACGGATCATGCGGCTGGGTGCGGTGGCCGACGATCGCGGTGGCATTCGCCATGATCCGCCGGGTGACGTTGGCGTGGTGATCCAGGCCGAGCACGATCGGGAACTCCGGCCCCAGGATCTCGCGGCAGAGCGCCACCTGCGCGCCCTCCACGTCGTCCTCGCCCTCGGCCGCGCAGGCACCATGGAGCTGCAAGGCCAGCCCATCGAGCGGACCGGCGGCCGCGAGCCCCTCGCGGATCTTGCGCGCGAAGAACGCGAACGACGCACGGTCGATGCGTCCGCCCGCGGTCGAGTGCGCGCGGAAGATCGGCACCGGCTCGATCGGATGCGCCGACGCCTCGACCGCGGCGAGGAAGCCGCCGACGAAGCCGACACCGCGCAGCGTGGCGAAGATCGGCGCGCCCTCGAAGATGCCGAAGGACTCGAAGTCGCGCAGCGTCGTCGGCACGGGATTGAAGTCGTTCGTCTCCTGCGTGATGTGGAGGACACCGAGACGCATCATCCCTCTCCCCGCCGCTTGGGCGCATCGCATCGTCCTGCCGGGTGCTGCGCGTGTCGAGCCCGCATGTCAGATCGGGTCCAGCGGATGCACCGGCCGGCGGACACGCCGGAACGGCACCTTGCGCAGGTTGGTGCAGGTCGGCCCCGGCGTGTCGGCGACCAGGATGCGATCGGCGATCGGCGCGTAGGAGGCGCGGAAATGCGACGGCGACTTCACGAACACCAGCGCCGCGTCACGCGGATCAAGCCCGACCGAGCGGTAGATCCCGCTGTCCCATTCGAGCCCTGGCACCGAACGGAGCGCGAGCCGGATCGCGCCGATCGCGATCACCGCCGCGAGCCCCATATGTGCCAGCGTCCCCTCGGCGCCGGCGTCGCGCATCACATAGTCGCCGTCGGTGAGTGCCTGCACCCGGCCGGAGACCATGATCGGGCTGCCGTCTGCCGTCGAGAAGTGGTGTCCGACGCGCAGCAGCACGGTGGCGCTAGGACCTGCCGCAGCCGCTGCCTTGGCGGCCGGCGGATCGACAAGGGTGAGGTAGCTGAGACGCGGCGCCCGGTCCGCGCCAGCGGCGATGAGGGCGCGCAGCACCGTGACGTTGTCGCCGGCTGCCCCGCCGCTCGGGCCGTCGCCGCTGTCGCCCACCGCCGTCAGGCCCGGCTCGCCGAGGCCGATCCGGATCGCCTCCTCGAGCGGTGTGTGCTCCGGCAGCAGGCGCTCGCGCCGTTCCCACGTCATGTCCGCGAGGTGGTCGGCAGCCGCCTGCGCTGCCGTCTGGCCACCGTCCGCACAGACAAGCACGCCGAAGCCCTGGTCCTCGAAGTCGAGCCACGGCTGCACCGGGAACAGCGAGGCGTGCAGCACGGGGCCGCCTGCCTCCAACGCGCGCGCCGCGGCCGCGACCTCGGCGAGCGGGCCGTCGGCGGTGCGGCCGTTCACCGGGCTGATCAGCATGGGCCGCTTCGCCAGCGCCATCACGGGCTTCCGCTTTCCGGCAAGCGCGTCGAGCAGCAGCCGCGCGGTGCGCTCGCCGGTCTCGTAGAGGTCGATATGCGGGTATTGCTGGTAGCCGACGATGAACACGTCCGGTTGCAGCAGGCGCGGTGTGACGTGCGCGTGCAGATCGAAGGAGACGCCGATGGGCGTGCCGGGCGGAACGAGCGCGCGCACGCGTTCGATGATCTCGCTCTCGGCGTCCTCCTCGTCCTCGACCGCCATCGCGCCGTGCAGCGCGAGCAGCACGCCATCCACCGGCAGGGCGGCCTTCAGCCGCGCCAACATGTCGCCGAGCAATGCCTCGAACACCGCGCGCTCGACCGGCCCTCCCGCGCCGGCATAGGCCGCGAGCAGCGGTACCGGGGTCGCACCCGCGTCACGCAGCACCGCGAGCATGCCGGGGATCTCGACGCGCGCCGCGCCGAAGCCGGTGAGCAGTTCGTCGCCGCGCCGCACATAGTGGTCGAGGAAGCCCTGCATCCCCGTGCGGAACGGCACGAAGGTGTTGCTCTCCTGGAAGATCGAGCCGAGGGCGACGCGCATCAGACCGCCTGCGCCGCCTCCGTGACCGAGGCGAGCGTCTCCTCGATCACCAGGCCGTCGTGGGTGGCGGAGAGGAACCAGGCGCCGCGTTCGAGCGCGCGCACGCGGTGCTTCAGCAGCTCGCCGCAGAAGCGGATGTAGCGCGGCTTGTCGACGCGCAGCAGATCGCGCCAGTCGCGCGGCGGCTCGGTCAGCCCGAAGGCGACGTGGAAGATCTGCGGGAACCCGGTGACGGTGGCCGGGATGCCGGCCCTGGCGAGGATGGACGCGATCCCGTCCATCAAGCGCCGCCCGAGCGGTTCGATCGCGTTGATCACCCGGCCATCCGCGAGCGTGCGCAGGGTGGCGAGGGTCGCCGCCATGCTGGCCGGATGGGCGTTGTAGGTGCCGCCATGTAGCGCGCCACCGGTCGCGAAGAGGTCGAGCAGCGCCGCCTTGCCGGCGACCGCGGCGACCGGAAAGCCGTTGGCGACGCATTTGCCGAAGGTGGCGAGATCGGGCGTAACGCCGAGGCGCTGCTGCGCGCCGCCCGGGGCGACGCGGAAGCCGGTGATCACCTCGTCGAAGATCAGCACTGTGCCGGTGCGCGAACACGCCGCGCGCACGCCTTCGAGATAGCCGGGCAGGGGCAGGATCGCGCCGGCGTTGCACATCGCCGGCTCCATGATCACGGCGGCGACGTCACCGGCGGCAAGGCGCTGCTCGACCGCCGACAGATCGTTCCAGCACAGCACCTCGACGCTGCCCCAGGCGGTCTCGTCCTGGCCGGCGCTGCCGGGGATGCGGTTCGGGTGCGCGCGCTCGCCGGCCCGGTCGACG
This sequence comes from Elioraea sp., assembly GCF_051860475.1. NCBI lineage: Bacteria > Pseudomonadati > Pseudomonadota > Alphaproteobacteria > Acetobacterales > Elioraeaceae > Elioraea > Elioraea sp. The sequence continues at coordinate 44,025 of NZ_JBHYDW010000003.1, forward strand.
GGGGGCGCGACCGAGACCAGCACGGAGTCGAACCAGCCGTGGTAGTGGCCCTCGAACTTGATCACGGTGCGCCGGCCAGTGGCGGCGCGCGCGAGCCTGAGCGCCGCCTGCACCGCCTCGGAGCCGGAGCCTGCGAAGCGCAGCTTCTCCGCGCACGGCACCAGGGCGCAGAACAGCTCGGCCGCCTCGGCCTCGATCCGGCTCTGCCCGCCATACAGCAGGCCGCGTTCGAGCTGAGCGATCACCGCGCGGCGCACCACTTCGGGATTATGGCCGAGGATCATCGGCCCCATGGCGAGGTAGTAGTCGATCAGGCGGTTGCCGTCGGCGTCGAACAGATAGGGGCCGTCCGCGCGCTCGACCACGAGCGGCGTCGGCACCATGCCCATGCGGAAATTGCTCGACACGCCGCCGGGCATGAAGTGGCTGGCGGCGGCGATCAGCCGGCGTGATTCCTCGAAGGTCGCGGGCGGCTGGTCGGGGCGGTTCGCGCCCTCGTCCGTGCCTGACACCGGCTCTGCCTCGCTCCGCACCGTCCCCTCGTTGCTGCGGCCGGGCGCGAAGGCCCGACCGCGGCGAGACTAGGGGCAGCGTCCCATCCCGGCCACGAAAAACAGGTTTCGCTTCACGAAACCCGCGTCACGGCACCTCGACCCCGAACAGCGGCGCGTATTGCTGCGAGCCGAACACGTCATGCTCGCCGGGCGAACCGGAGGGGCGCTCCCGCTTGATCGTGAACTTGATCGCGTTCGCCGGCTCGAACACCACGAAGTCGGTGATGCGCTCGCGCGGGATGCGGTAGAGCGCGGCCACACTGTCCGGCGTCAGCACCTTCGAGTCGCGCACGCGCTCGAAGTTCGCGCGGTCGCGGAAGATCAGGTCGAAGGTGATATGATCGACGCCGGCGTTCTTGCTGCGGATGGTGCTGGCGAGATCGCGCAGCGTGGGCATGTTGCGGATCATCTCAGGCGGCCTTTCGCGCGGAACCGTTGACGGCATGGAACGTGGTGCGGAACAGCTCCGAGGGGTCCTTCACCGGGGTGACGTGGTTCAGCGTCCACTCGTAGCCGGGCTTGCCGACCAGCACCTCGTCGGCCATCAGCGCGGCCGCCCCCGCCGTGCCCTTCACCTCGGCGAGGCGGGCATAGAACAGGTTGCGGGCGGCGAGCGCGCAGATCTCCTCGCCCCGCCTGCCATCCTGGCAGACCGTCTCGACGACGATGCCGAGCTCGTGCGCGCGCGCGGGCGGGCTGGGTTCGAGATCGCCCATCACGCCGTTGCGGCCATAGACGTGGTAGAACACCCGCCAGCCCGCCTGCTCGGGCGCGCCGAAGCGCTCGGCGAGCCGCGCGCGCGCCCAGGCGATCGCCTTGTCGATGTTCTCGATCGTGTAGGGATCGCGGATGCCGACGACGGCGAGGCGGCGCTCGCCCACCTTGCCGGCACCTTCCAGCTTCACCATCGGCTGGGCGGAGGGGACGAACACCGCGCCCGAGGCGCGCGTGGTCTTCTCGTCGAGCTGCTCGTAGCGACAGTTGCTCATGTCCACGTAGCCCGAGGCGACGTATTCCCGATAGGGATCGCGCCGCTCGTACATCGCGTGGCTCGCGAGCGAGGCCGGCGTGCAGCGCTGGCCGAGATGCATCGCGGTGACGCGGATGTCGTTCTCGCGGATGCGGCCGAGAATGCTCTCCTTGCCCATGAAGGGCTCGCAGCAGAACGAGGCGCACTCCATCAGCTTGCCGGCGTAGTAGGCGGTGGCCGGGCTCATCCCGGCGTTCAGCAGGGGGGCGGCGAACAGCGCGCAGTCGGAGGCGCGGCCGGCGATCACCACCTCGGCGCCATCCTTCAGCGCCGCGGCGATCGGCTCCGCACCCATCACCGCGACGATGCGATCGGTGCGCGCCAGCACCGAGGCGTCGGCATCCGCCCGCCCGTCGAGCCCCGTGATCGGCACGCCGGAATTGAGCCGCGCCAGCATCGCCTCGCGCGTCTGCTCGGCGTGGATGGTCGCCATGCGGAACGGCGCGAGTCCGTGTTCGGCGACGATTTCGCGGATCAGCGCCGCGAACTGATCCACGCCGCGATCGGTGCCGGTGTCGGAGGCCGAGCCGACGATCATCGTCACGCCGAGCCGGCGCGCGGCCGTGAGCATGATTTCGAGGTCGTGGCGCTGCCAGGCGGCCGGGCTCGCCTGGCCGTCGGCGCCGAGCGGATAGGGGCCGATGTCGCAGGAGCCGGAATCGGCGATGATGAAGTCGGGCCTCAGTTCGCAGCCGGCGAGGAAGCTGTCCTTCTCCAGCGGCGTGAAGCCCAGGTGCCCGGTCGGGCACAGGATGCTCACCTCGGTCATCGGCGTCTCCCTCGTGGTGTGACGCCGGGACTGCACGCGGCGTGCCAGTTCATGCCCAGAGCACGAAGGCCACGCCTTCGTGCGGAGGGCATCGCGCGCGGGGCTGGTGGGGCGGCCGCGCGCAGAGCGTTATGCCGCCGTTGCCTCCGCCATGCCGAGCTTCAGCATCCGGTGCCTGAGCGCGTGGCGCGACAGCCGGAGCCGCTGCGCGGCGCGGCCGTGCCGCCCGCCGGCTTCCTTCAGCGCGGCGGTGATCAGGGCACGCTGGTAGTCCTCGCTCGCCTCGTGGAAGCCGCGATGCAGCGGCAGCGCCGCCCCTTCGCCGGCGGAGAGCGCGGGCGGCGCCCGCCCCTCCACCTCGCGCACGATCCGGTCGGGCAGGTGCTTCACGAGAACGAGCTCGTCCGTCTCCAGGATGGCGATGCGCTCGATCAGGTTCTCGAGCTCGCGCACATTGCCGGGCCAGGAGTAGCGGCGGAACATCTCCGCCACGCGCGGCTCGAGGCCGCGGATCACGCGGCCGCAGCGCGCGCCGTGGTGGCGCAGGAACGCCTCGGCCAGCAGCAGCACGTCGTCGCCGCGTGCGCGGAGCGGCGGGATGTTCACCGGCACGACCTGGAGCCGCCAGTAGAGATCGTCGCGGAACCGCCCGGCCTTGACCTCGGAGAGCAGGATCCGGTTGCTGGACGCGACGAAGCGCACGTCCACGCTCGCCGATTTCACCGCGCCGACGCGGCGGAACTGCTGCGTGTCGAGCAGGGTCAGCAGCTTGGCCTGGAGCTGGAGATCCATCTCGCGGATCTCGTCGAGGAACAGCGTGCCGCCATGCGCCGCCTCGATCAGCCCCTGCTTGGTCGCCTGCGCGCCGGTGAAGGCGCCGCGCTCATGGCCGAACAGCTCGGACTCCATCAGGGTGGCCGGGATCGCGGCGCAGTTCACGTCCACGAAGGGCCGGTTCGCGCGCGCCGACATGCGGTGGATCATGCGTGCGACCAGGCCCTTGCCGGTGCCGGTCTCGCCGTAGAGCAGCACCTGGCGCACGGGGCTCTCGGCGATGCGCGCCACCAGCGCGCGCACGGCCCTGAGGCTCTCGTGCTCGCCCAGCAGGTCGGCATAGGCCATGGCGAACTGGTCTCCGCGCCCGTCCTGCGCGGAGACTACGCCTAGGCGTGCGTTTCGCGCCATCCCTCGGCGCCCAGGGCGAAGACCCGCCAGCGCGCGGTGCAGGGCGGGCCGAAGGCGATCGCGGCGCTGCGGCGGGGCGTGTCGTAGACCGCGCCGGCGAGGGTCGGCGAAGGGTCGGGTTCGTGCCGGCAGAGCGCCTCGGGCGCGTGCAGGGCGAGGATCGCGCGCGCATCGGCGGTGTCCGCCAGCGCCGCGCGCAGGGTCGCGAGCCGCGCCTCCGAGTGGCTCACCGGGGCGAGCCGGTCGGGCGCGCCCGTAGAGTGGTTCGTGCGCGCGACGCACGCGCCCTGCTCGATCTCCACGCGGCCGTGGCGAAGTTCGACCGCGGCCGCCGCACCCGAGGCGTCGGCCAGCACCAGGCTGCCGCCGCCCGCATGCGGCAGGGCGCGGATCAGCTCGAGCGCCTCGGCCACCGTGGCGCAGCCGGCGAGCAGCCGGTTCATCAGGAAGTAGCGCAGGATTCCCGGGCCGTGCTCGGCCGTCGGGATCTGCGTGTCGGCGAGGGCGAACCCGTCGCTGTTCATCCCCGACGACCAGGCGCCCGGCGCACCGAGCGAGCCGAGGCAGAACACGCTGCGCCCGCCCCAGGCGGGATCGCGATGCGCGAAGGCGCGTTGCAGGGCGGCGTGCTCGGGGCGGAAGTCGCGGTTCTTCGCCACCCGGCCCGCGCGCGCGAAGGCGGTGCAGCCGTCACGGTCGTCGGGCAGGCCAGCGAGATCGGCGAGGCAGCCGAGATGGAGGAAGACGAACCCCTCGTCGGGATCGAGCCCGAAGCCTTCGGTGATGCCGGCGAGCTCGGCCAGCGCCTCGGGGGCGAGCCGCGCGGTCGCCTCGTGCTGGGCGGCGAGGAAGGCGCGCGCGCCTGGCGTGCCGGTCGGGGCGGCCGCCAGCCGATCGCGGATCGCCGCGCGCACCGCCGGCGCGGCGTCCGGACAGGCGCGCGCCTGGCCGAGCCCGCGCGCGTGCGCATCGCCCTCCAGCACGACAAGCGGCGTCACGCCACGCCTCCGTCGAGCAGGTGACACGCGGCGCGATGCCCTGCCTCCAGCGGCACGGGGCGCGGCACCTCGCGCGAACAGCGCGGGCCCGCCTCGGGGCAGCGTGGATGGAACGGACAGCCGGGAGGCGGGGCGAGCGGCGAGGGCAGGTCGCCGCCGACATGGCGCTTGCGCGCGGCCCCCGGCTGGTCGAGCCGCGGCACGGCGGCGAGCAGCGCGCGGGTGTAGGGATGCGCGGGACGTTTCGTTACCGCATCGCGCGGCCCCTCCTCGACGATCGTGCCGAGATACATGACGGCGATGCGGTGGGCGAGATGCGCCACCACGGCGAGGTCGTGGCTGACGAACAGCAGCGTCAGCCCCATCTCGGCGCGCAGATCGCGCAGCAGCCCCAGTACCTGCGCCTGCACCGAGACGTCGAGGGCCGAGACCGGCTCATCGCAGACCACGAACTCGGGCTTGAGGATCAGCGCGCGGGCGATGCCGATGCGCTGGCGCTGACCGCCGGAGAACTGGTGCGGGTAGCGGTCCATGTGCGCGCGCGCGAGCCCGACCCGATCGAGCATCTGCGCCACGCGCGCCTCGGCCTCGGGCCCGCGCAGCTTGGCATGGAGCGTGAGCGGCAGGCTGACGATCTCGCGCACGGTGCGGCGCGGGTTGAGCGACGCGTAGGGGTCCTGGAAGATGATCTGCATGCGCGGCCGGAGGGGCCGCAGCGCGTCCTCGGGCAAGGTGGTGATGTCCTGGCCGTCGAAGCGGATGGTGCCGCCGGTCGGGTCGTGCAGGCGGATCAGCAGACGGCCGAGCGTGGACTTGCCGCAGCCGGATTCGCCGATCAGGCCGAGCGTCTCGCCGCGCGCGATATCGAGATCGACCCCGTTCACCGCGCGCACGCTCGGCGCCGGCGCGCGCGTGATCCGCGCGGCCAGCGTGCGCGCGAGCGGATAGGCCTTGGCCAGCCCGCGCGCCTCGATCAGCGCGGTCATGCGACCTCCTCGGCGCGCAGACAGCGCGACCAGCGGCCGGGCGCGACCGCGCGCAACGCGACGGGCTGGGCGCACGCCTCGATCGCGAGCGGGCAGCGGTTGCGGAAGCGGCAGCCGGCATCGACGCGCGCGAGATCGGGCACCTGTCCCGGGATCGCGTGCAGCGGGCGGTCAGGGTCCTCGAGCGAGGGCAGGCTCGCCATCAACCCGCGCGTGTAGGGGTGGCGCGGCGCGGCGATCACCTCGGCGGTGGGCCCGGTTTCCACCACCTGGCCCGCATACATCACCATCACCCGCGCGCAGCGTTCGGCGACCACGCCGAGATCATGCGTGATCATCGCGACCGCCAGCCCGGTCTCCTCGCGCAGCTCGTCGATCAGGTCGAGCACCTGGGCGCGGATGGTGACGTCGAGCGCCGTCGTCGGCTCGTCGGCGACCAGCAGGCGCGGCTGGCCGGCGAGCGCGATCGCGATCATCGCGCGCTGGCGCATCCCGCCCGAGAACTGGTGCGGGTAGTCGTCGAGCCGCCGTTCCGGCGACGGAATGCCCACGCGATGCAGCAGCGCCACCGCCTGGTCGCGCGCCTCTGTCCCGCTGCGCGCGAGCCCGTGTGTCAGGACGGTCTCGATGATCTGCGTGCCGATGGTGAAGGCCGGATTGAGGGCAGAGAGCGCGTCCTGCATCGCCAGCGCCATGGCGCGGCCGCGCAGCGCGCGCAGCGACGACGGCGGCAGGCGCGCGAGGTCCGTGCCGTCGAACAGGATCGCACCCGCCTCGATCCGTCCGGGCGGACGCACGAGGCCGAGCACGGAGAGGAACGTCACGCTCTTGCCCGAACCCGACTCGCCGACCACGCCGAGCGCCTCGCCGGGGTCGATGTCGAGATCGACGCCGTCGCAGGCGGCGAGCGGGCCGCGCCGCGTCGGGAACACCGTGCGCAGGCCGCGCACCGACAACAGCGCCGTCATGAGGTGTGCAGCCTGGGGTCGAAGGCGTCGCGCAGCCCCTGGCTCGCGAGGTTGATGGACAGCACGAGCGCGAGGATCGCGAGGCCCGGCACGGTCGAGACCCACCAGGCGTCCACCAGGAAGTCGCGCCCGTCGGCGACCATCGAGCCCCACGATGCCGTCGGCGGCTGCACGCCGAGGCCGAGGAACGAGAGCGAGGCCTCCATGATGATCACGTAGGCCATACGGAAAGTGGCGACGACCAGCACCGGCGACAGCACGTTGGGCAGGATCTCGCGCAGCATGATGTGCAGCGGCCGGCAGCCGACCGCGCGCGCGGCTTCGACATAGTCCTGCTCGCGCGCGGCGAGCGTCTCGCCGCGCACCACGCGGCAGGTGAACACCCACTCCTTGTAGACCAGCGCGAGGACGATGTTGTGCAGCCCCGGCCCCATCATCGCCATCAGCCCGATCGCGAACACGAGATAGGGGAAGCCGAGCAGCGTATCGACCAGCCGCGAGATCAGCGTGTCGGTCCAGCCGCGCAGATAGCCGGCGGCAAGCCCCGCCATCGTGCCGATCGCGGCGGCGATCGCGATCACAAGCCCGGCGACCAGCAGCGAGACGCGCGCGCCGTAGATCAGCCGCGAGAGGATGTCGCGGCCGAGCCCATCGCAGCCGAGCAGGAAGCCCCACTCGCCGCCCTCGGCCCAGGCAGGGGCCTGGAGGCGGCGGAACAGGTCGGCCTCGGCCGGATCGTGCGGCGCGATCAGCGGCGCGGCGAGGGCGATGACGATGAAGGCGAGAATGACGATCGCCGAGCCGAGCGCGGTCTTGTTGCCAGCGAAGCGGATCAGCCCCAGCCGCAGCGGCGAGATCGGGCGGTCCTCGATCGCGGCCGCGCTCACAGCCGCACCTTCGGGTTGAGCGCGGTGTAGAGCAGGTCGGCGATGAAGTTCAGCAGCACATAGGTGACCGCGTAGAGCAGCACGGCGGCCTGCACGAGCGGATAGTTGCGCGCGAAGATGCTCTCGACCACGAGGCGCCCCAGCCCCGGCCAGCCGAACACCGTCTCGACGATCATGTTGCCGCCGAGCAGGGAGCCGGTCTCGATCGCGGTGACGGTGACGGCCGGGATCAGCGCGTTCTTCAGCGCATGGCGCAGCAGCACGCGCCGTCGCGAGAGCCCCTTGGCCTCGGCGAACAGCACGTAGTCGGAGGCGAGCACCTCGGCCATGGCGCTGCGCACCACGCGCGCGAGCAGGGCGGCGGTCGGCAGGCCGAGCGTCACCGCGGGCAGCACCAGATGCGCGACCGTGTTGCCGAAGGCGGCCGGATCGCCAGCGAGCAGCGTGTCGATCAGCATGAAGCCGGTGGCGCGCGGCACCTCGAAGGCGAAGCCGATCCGCCCGCCCACCGGCAGCAGGCGGAACTCCACCGCGAACAGCAGGATCAGCAGGATGCCGAACCAGAACCCCGGCAGCGAGACGCCGAACAGCGACGCGGCGGAGAGCGCGCGGTCGATCCAGCGATCCCGCTTCACCGCCGCGATCACGCCGAGCGGGATCGCCACCAGGATCGCGACGATCAGCGCGACGAGCGTGAGCTCGATGGTCGCCGGCAGCCGTTCGGCGATCACGTCCCACACCGGCCGGCGGTGGAAGAACGAGATGCCGAAATCGCCGCGCAGCGCGTTGCCGAGGAACACCAGGAAGCGTTCGACCAGCGGGCGATCCAGGCCGAGATCGCGCCGCAGCGCGGCCGCCTGCTCCTCGGTCGCGCGCTGATCGGCGAGCATGATCTCCACCGGGTCGCCCGGCGTCAGCGTGATCATCAGGAAGACGATCAGGCTGACGCCGAGCAGCACCGGCAGAAGCTGGGCGAGCCGCTCGGCCAGCCGGGTCGCGGTCATGGCGGAGCGGCCGCTCCGGTCAGGCGATGCGCACCCGGTGCAGGTTGATCCGGCTGTCGGCCTGCGGCGTCCAGCCGGCGATGCGCTTCGAGACGCCGTAGAGATCCTGCGGCAGCCAGAGGAAGATCCACGGCGCCTGGTCGGTCACGATCGCCTGCGCGCGCTGGTACATCTCGGCGCGCTTGCCCTGATCGGGCTCGGTCTCGGCGGCATCGAGCAGCCGATCCACCTCGGTGTTCGAGAACCCCGCCGAATTGCCGCGCCCGCCCGTCCGCAGCGTCGGCACCATGATGTCGGACGGATCGAGCGAGCCGTTGCCCCAGGAGGTGAGATACATGTCGCGCTCGCGCCGGCGGTCGGGGTTCTGCCACATCGGCGTCAGCACCGCGCCCTCCCAGATCTGCGCGCGCACGCGCAGGCCCGTGCGCGAGAGCAGCGCGGCAATCGCCTCGCCCACCTCCTTCAGCGCGGCGGTGGTGTCGATCACCAGCTCGGTGCCCTCGGCCACGCCCGCCTCGGCGAGCAGCGCGCGGGCGCGGGCGAGGTCGTGGCGGTACTCCGGCAGATCGGCGTTGAAGGCGAAGGCATCGGGGCTCATCACGCCGCGCAGCGCGGTCGCGGTGTTGTTGAGGATGCGGCTGATGATCGCGCCCTTGTCGAGTGCGTGGTTCAGCGCGCGGCGCACGCGCACATCCGAGAACGGCGCCTTGGCGTTGTTGAGCGAGACGAAGAAGGTGCGCGTGCCGTTCACCTTGGCGACGTCGGCGTTGGCGCTCGCCTCCACCTGGCGCATGGCAGAGGGCGGCAGCTCGTTGATGATGTCCACCTCGCCGGCGAGCAGGGCGGCGATGCGCGCGCTGTTCTCGGGGACGACGCGGAAGATCACGCGGTCCACCTGTGCGGGGCCGGCCGGCGGGATCTCGGTCGAGCCGCCGTAGTAGCCGTCGAAGCGCTCCATGATCACCGCCTCGCCGCGGCGCCATTCGGCCAGCCTGTAGGGGCCGCAGCCGTCGGGGCGGGTCTGCATGCCTTCCTGGCCGACGCGCTCGAGATGGCGGCGGTTCACCACCTCCTGGAACGGCAGCATCGCGCCGAGGATCGGCCAGGGCTCGCCCAGGATCATGCGCACGGTGCGCTCGTCCACGACCACCGTGTCCTGGAGCGGGCCGAGCAGGCCCTTGCGCGGGCTGGTCTGCCCGCCCATGGCGTTGTCCTTCACCAGCCGGTTGAAGGTGAAGGCGACGTCCTCGGCGGTGAGCGGGTCGCCGGAGTGGAAGCGGATGCCCGAACGGATACGGAACTCGTAGGTCTTGGCATCGACGGCGCGCCAGGACTCGGCGATCTCGGGCACCACCTTCATGGCGGGGTCGCGCGTGAGCAGCCCGTCATGGATGTTGCGGATGATGGTCTGGGTCTCGCGGTTGCGGTGGTTCGCCGGGTCGAGGGTCAGCGCGTCCTGGCTGAAGCCGACCCGCACGTCGCGGGTGCGCGTCTGCGCGGCGAGCGGGCCCGGCACCGCCGCGACGGCGGCGGCGGTCGCGAGCAGACTGCGGCGTCCGATCATGGTCGTCTCCCGTTGGTGTTGGCTGCGGCGCGCGCAGCTTGGCGCCGTCATCATCCCCTGCGCAGCAAGCGGCGTGCCATCGCAGCCACGCGGGCGGTTTCGGCGGTCGGCCTGTTGCGGGGTCGTGACAGGCGTGTGTTTCGCGCCATGGCGTGCCGCGCGCGCACCGGTCAGATCAGGTGGGCGTGGTTCCGCTGGAAGACGTTCAGCGCATCGTCCAGCGCCACGCCGATCCCGCCGGCACCGGACCAGGGCGTGCCGGCATGGACGGCGGCGCTGGCGCGGCTGCTGGAGTTGAACCGAGCGCGGGCAGCACCCTCACCCTGTCCCTCTCCCGCAAGCGGGAGAGGGAACCCGGCGACTCCCTCGCCCCCGGAATGGGTGAGAGGGTTGGGGTGAGGGGGCGGTTGGCCCGGGTCGCAGCACCCTCACCCTGTCCCGGGTCCGAGCGCGGGAGAGGGAACCCGGCGGCGACGCTGCGTCCCTTCTCCCCCGCCAGGGGGAGAAGGTCAGGATGAGGGGGCGTTGGCCCGGGTCGCAGCACCCTCACCCTGTCCCTCTCCCGCACGCGGGAGAGGGAACCCGACGGCCACTCCCTCGCCCCCGGAACGGGGGAGAGGGACAGGGTGAGGGGGTTGCCCCAACCGCCCGCACCCGCAACGCTCCGTCTCATGCAGCCCGCCGATTTCATCGCCGCCTGGCGCACCCGCGACGGCACCGAACGCCAGCTCGCCCAGGCGCATTTCCGCGATCTCTGCGACCTGCTCGGCGTCGCTGCCCCGCCGGACGGCGAGGGCTACGTGTTCGAGTACGGCCTCGGCAAGACCACCGGGGCGCGCGGCTGGGCGGATGTGTTCCGCCGCGGCTGTTTCGGCTGGGAATACAAGCGCCCCGGCGCCGACCTGACACCCGCCTACGCACAGCTTCAGCAATACGCCCCGGCGCTCGACAACCCGCCACTGCTGATCGTCTCGGACTGCCGGCGGATCGAACTGCACACGAACTGGACCAACGCGGTGCACGAGGTGCACCGGTTCGGGCTGGAGGACCTCGCGGATGCCGCGCAGCGCGACCGGCTGAAGCGGGCCTGGACCGACCCCGACTTCTTCCGCCCCGGCCGCACCCGCGCGCAGGCGACCAAGGAGGCGGCGGACGCGTTTGCCGATCTGGCCGCACGGCTGGCGACGCAGGGCCATCCCGCGCCGGCGATCGCGCGCTTCATCGACCGGTGGGTGTTCTCGCTGTTCGCCGACGATATCGGCCTGCTGCCCGACGGACTGGTGCCGCGGATGCTCGCGGCCTCGGAGCGGTTCCCGGACCGGTTCGCGGAGAACTGCGCCAAGCTGTTCGCCGCGATGGCGCGGCCGGGCGGCGTGATCGATTTCGAGCCGGTGCCCTGGTTCAACGGCGACCTGTTCGCGGATGCCGAGGCGCTGCCGGTGGGGCGCGACGACATCCGCCTCTTGCGCGGGATCGCCGCGCTCGACTGGTCGCAGATCGACCCCGCGATCTTCGGCACGCTGTTCGAGCATTTCCTGAACCCGGAGAAGCGGGGCCAGATCGGCGCCTACTACACCGATCCGCGCCAGATCATGCAGCTTGTGGAGCCGGTGGTGATCCGCCCGCTCGCGGCCGAGTGGCAGGCGGCGCGGGAGGAGATCGCCGCACTGCTCGGCAAGGCCGCGAAGGGGGCCGCGCGCACGCGGGCGGAGCGGCGGGCGGGCGAGGTGTTCGGCGCGTTCATGGAACGGCTGCGCGGCTACCGGGTGCTCGATCCGGCCTGCGGGTCGGGCAACTTCCTGTATCTGTCGTTGCAGGCGCTGAAGGATTTCGAGCGCATGGTGGGGATCGCGGCGGAGGCGCTGGGGCTTGCGCGTCCGCTCGCCTTCGCTGTGGGGCCGGAGAGCGTTCGGGGGATCGAGAAGGACCCGTATGCGGCGGAGCTCGCGCGCCTCGTCGTTTGGATCGGCGAGATCCAGTGGAACCGGCGCAACGGTTTTGATGTGGCGCGCGATCCCGTGCTGCGGCCGTTGCCGGGGATCGAATGCCGCGATGCGCTGCTGACGGCGGATGGGGGCGAGGCGTCGTGGCCGGCGGCGGAGGCGATTGTGGGGAATCCGCCGTTCCTGGGCGGACAGTTCATTCGCCGGGCGCTCGGCGACGCCGACTATGCGACGCTGCGCCGCGTGTTCGGCGACCGCATCGCGGGCTCGGCCGATCTTGTCACCTACTGGTTCGAGAAGGCGCGCGCCCAGATCGCGAGTGGCAAGGCGAAGCGTGCCGGGCTGGTCGCCACGAACAGCATCGGCGGGCAGGCGAGCCGGGGCGTGCTGGATCGCATCCGCGACAGCGGCCAGACGATCTTCGAAGCGTGGTCCGACGAGGAATGGATCGTGGACAGCGCGGCGGTGCGCGTCTCGCTGATCTGCTTCGGTGAGCCGCCATCCGACGCGATCACACTGGACGGCAAACCGGTGACGGCGATCAATGCCGATCTGTCCGGCGGCGGCGGCGATCTGACGCAGGCGCGTCCGCTGCGCGAGAACGCGGGGCGCTGCTTCCAGGGCTCGAAGAAGGTCGGGCCGTTCGAGGTGCCGGGTGAGCAGGCGCGGGACTGGCTGCACCTGCCGGCCAACCCGAACGGGAGGCCGAACGCGGATGTGCTGCGACCGTCCTGGATCGGCATCGATCTCGTGCGCCGCCCGCGCGACCTTTGGATCATCGACTTCTCCGGGCTGACAGCCGAGCAGGCCGCGCTCTACGAGGCGCCGTTCGCGCATGTGCTGCGGCACGTGAAGCCGTTGCGTGATCAGAATCGCGACCGGCAGCGGCGCGAACGATGGTGGCTTTTCGGGCGGAGCGGCGCCGACATGCGCGCGGCGATTGCGCCGCTCGCGCGCTTCATCGCCACGCCGGAGGTTGCGAAGCACCGCGTGTTCCGCTGGGTGCCGGCCCCGGTGCTGCCGGACTGTCAGTTGATGGTGACCGCCCGCGACGACGACACCACCTTCGGCATCCTGCACTCGCGCTTCCACGAAGCCTGGGCGCTGCGGCTCGGCACGTGGCTCGGCGTGGGCAACGACCCGCGCTACACCCCCACCACCACCTTCGAGACCTTCCCCCTCCCCGAGGGCCTCACCCCCGACCGTCCGCCCGACCCGTCCGACCCGCGCGCCGCCGCGATCGCCGCTGCCGCGCAACGGCTGGACGCGCTGCGCGAGGCCTGGCTCAACCCGCCCGATCTCGTCCGCCGCAAACCCGAGGTGGTGCCGGGCTTCCCCGACCGGCTGCTGCCCGTCTCGGCCGAGGCGGCGGCCGTGCTGAAGACCCGCACCCTGACGAATCTCTACAATGCCCGCCCGCAGTGGCTGGTCGATGCGCATGCGGCGCTCGATGCGGCGGTGGCGGCGGCCTATGGGTGGGACGCGGGTGTGGGCGAGGACGAGGCGCTGGCGCGGCTCCTGGACTTGAACCGGGCGCGGGCAGTGCCCTCACCCTGACCTGGGTCCGAGCGCGGGAGAGGGAACCCGGCGGCAACGCTGCGTCCCTTCTCCCCCGGCCAGGGGGAGAAGGTCAGGATGAGGGGGCGGTTGGCGCGGGCCGCGGCGCCCTCGCCCCGACCCGGGTCCGGCGCGGGAGAGGGAACCCGGCGGCAAGGTCGCGGCCTGACAGTTCGGTGAGCGGGGCGGGCCGCGTCCGGTTCTGGCGCAGGCGTGCGCTAGGCTGCGCGCCGTCCCGCCGCCGCCCCGCTTCGCCCGGCCCCGCGCGGGGCGGATAAAGCGATAAAGTCGTAAAGTGATAAAGTGACGCGCCGCTGGCGCGCCGCTCCATCCCCGGGTCCTCGTGAGGGTGCAATGACCGGCTCGCTCCGCCGCATCTGGGGGCTGATCTACCGCCACCTCGCGCTCTACCGCCGCTCGTGGCCGCGGCTGGTGGAGCTCGCCTACTGGCCGGTCTTGCAGATGTGCATCTGGGGCTTCGTCACCGAGTTCATGGTGCGCCAGTCCGGCTGGGCGGCCGCCGCCTCGGGCGTGCTGATCGGCGCGGTGCTGCTGTGGGAGGTGTGCCTGCGCAGCCAGATGGGCTTCGCGATCTCGTTCCTCGAGGAGGTGTGGTCGCGCAACCTGGGCAACCTGTTCGTCTCGCCGATCCGGCCCTGGGAGCTGATCGGCGGGCTGATCGCAATGAGCGTGCTGCGCATGCTCGCCGGGATCGTGCCGGCGATCGTGCTCGCGTTCGTGCTCTACGCCTTCGACCTCCTGGCGATCGGCCCGGCGCTGCCGCTGTTCTTCGCCAACCTGATGGCGATGGGCTGGGCGGTGGCGCTGGCGGTGACGGCCATGATCCTGCGCTACGGCGCCGGCGCCGAGGCGCTCGCCTGGTCGGTGCTGTTCGGGCTCGCGCCCCTCTCGGCGGTGTTCTACCCGGTCGGCGTGCTGCCGCCCTGGCTCCAGCCCGTGGCCCTGGCGATTCCCGCGACCCACGTGTTCGAGGGCATGCGCGCGGCCCTGCTGGAGGGGCGGTTCGCCGGCGGAAACCTCGCCGCGGCGACGGCGTTGAACCTGGTGTGGCTCGGCGCCGCGGCGGGCCTGTTCACGGCCGTGTTCCGCACCGCGCGACGCAAGGGGCTGCTGCTGAACGTCGGCGAGTGAGGGCGTGCTAGGCTTGCCGCCGATTCGCGCCACCCGGCAGAAGGAGGTTGGCATGACGTGGTCTCTCACCCGGCGCGGGCTGGCGGTCGCCGCCGCGGCGCTGATGCTGCCCGCAGCCGCGGCCGCGCAGGCGGACCAGCAGGCGCTGGTCGATCGCGCGACCCTGACGGTGAACGAACTCATGGGCGGCGAGCATGGCGTGGATGCGCGCACGGTGCTGCGTCGCGCGCGCGCGGTGATGGTGTTCCCGCGGGTGTTCCGCGGCGGCTTCATCCTCGGCGGCGAGGGTGGCTCGGGCGTGCTGGTCGCGCGCGACGGCGCCGGCAACTGGTCGAGCCCCGCGTTCTACGGCATGGGCGGGGGCAGCCTCGGGCTTCAGATCGGCGTGCAGGACAGCCAAGTGATGCTGTTCGTGATGAACGACCGCGCGCTGAACGCGATCCTGCAGAGCCAGTTCAAGTTCGGCGCCGACGCGTCGGTCGCGGTCGCGCATCTCGGCGCCGGGATCGCTGGCGGCACCACGGCCGCACTGCGGGCCGACGTCGTGTCGGTCGCGAAGTCTCGCGGGCTCTATGCCGGGGTGTCGCTGGAGGGCTCGATCCTGGCGCGGCGCAACGAGGAGAACGCCGCCTATTACGGCCGGCAGGTCAGCGCCGAGCAGATCGTGCTGACCATGGAGGTGCACAATCCGGGCTCGGACAACCTGCGCGCCGCGCTGATCCGCTGGAGCCAGGAGTAGCCTGGCTTCCCTCACCGTCCAGCGCGGCGTAGCGTCCTACGCCATGCCGGACGCGCCCCCGTTCTGGGACACCAAGACGCTGGAGCAGCTCTCCCCGGCCGAGTGGGAGGCGCTGTGCGACGGCTGCGGCCGCTGCTGCCTGCACAAGCTGCGCGACCCGGATGACAGCGCACTCGCCTACACCGCGGTCGCCTGCCGGCTGCTCGATCTCGACCTCTGCCGCTGTACCGACTACCCCCGCCGCCATGCCCGCGTGCCGGACTGCGTGCGCCTGACGCCCGAGGAGGTACACCAGGCCGACTGGCTGCCGCCCACCTGCGCCTATCGCCTGCGCGCCGAGGGCAAGACGCTCGCATGGTGGCATCCGCTGGTATCGGGCGATCCGGAGACCGTCCACCAGGCCGGGATTTCAGTGCGCGGGCGCGCCGTGTCCGAGCGGGTGGCAGGCGCGCTCGAGGATCATGTCGCGTCGTGGCCGCGGCGCTGGCCAAAGGGGGCGAAGGGCGCTAAGCCGCCGGCAAGCGAAGGGAGAACCCGCCCATGACCATGCTCGACGAGGCGATCTATGGCGGCGTGAACGCCGCGGTGCTGACGCCGATGAAGGCCGATCTCTCGCCCGATGTCGCACTCATGGCGGAGCACTGCCGCTGGCTGCTCGCCAATGGCTGCGACGGGCTCGGCGTGCTCGGCACCACCGGCGAGGCGAACAGCTTCTCGGCCGCCGAGCGGATCGCGGTGATGGAGGGGCTGGTCCAGGCCGGCATCCCGGCGGCGAAGATGATGCCCGGGACGGGTTGCGCGTCCTTCACCGACAGCGTCGAACTGACCAGGAAGGCCAAGGCGCTGGGCTGCCCGGGCGTCCTGATGCTGCCGCCTTTCTACTACAAAAACCCGAGCGATGACGGGCTGTTCGCCTATTTCTCGGAGGTGATCCAGCGTGTCGGCGGCGGGATCAAGGTGTATCTCTACCACTTCCCCCAACAGTCGGCGGTGCCGTTCTCGCTCGACCTGATCGGCCGGCTGATCAAGGCCTTCCCGGGCACGATCAAGGGCGTGAAGGACAGCTCGGGCGACTACGCGAACATGAAGGCGATGATCGACGCCTTCGCGAAGGATGGGTTCGAGGTCTACTCCGGCTCCGACGAGTTCCTGCTGCGGATTCTGCGCGAGGGCGGCGCCGGCTGCATCACCGCGGCCTCGAACGTGAACTGCTCGGCCGGCGGCCGCGTGGTCGCGGCCTTCCGCAAGGGCGACGCCGCCGCGGCCGAGGCCGCACAGACGGTGCTCACGGCCACGCGCCGGGTCTGCACCACCGTGCCGCTGATCGGGGGCCTGCGCGAGATCGTCGCCCGTGCGACCGGCAACGCGGCGTGGCGCACGATCCGACCGCCCAATGTGGCGCTGAAGGCCGAGCAGGTGGGTCCGTTCCTCGCCGCCTTCGACGCCACGGGGATCGGTGGGCTGAAACTCGCGGCCTGACACGCTTGGGTGGCGCCCGCCACCCGCTTCCTCCACTGCCATGATCGCTCCGTGGCCCGGCCTGACGGGTCCGGCCGCAGACTTTTTCTGTTGACCATCGCAACGGTGTTTGTTTACATTTCATAAAAGTTTTGATACTGAAGGCGCGTCGGCTCTCGGGCGCGCCACGGTTTCTTCTGCCCAATTGGGGAGAAGAAACCGTGGCTGTGCGTCCGCGTTTCGGTCTCCAAATCATAATGAAGAAACGGAGGAACACGCCCATGTCCAGGCACCCATTCCGCGTCGCCGTCGTCATCGGGCTATTCGCCGGCATCGCCGGCGCGGAGTCGGCCTCGGCGCAAGGGATGTCCACGGGACCAACCAGGTTGGTCCTCGGTTTCCCCGCCGGCAGCAACACCGACCTGCTCGGCCGCGTGCTGGCCGAAGCATTGCGCGAGCGCCTCGGCAGCACTGTCGAGGTCGAAAACCGGCCCGGCGCGGCTGGCGTCACCGCCCTCGAAGCGGTCGCGCGTGCATCGCCCGACGGCGGCACCATCGGCTTCGCGGCACCGACCCTCGTGACGCTCCGGCATGTGGTGAAGGACCTGACATTCGATCCACGCACCGACCTCACGCCGATCAGCGTCTTTGCCGCAACGCCCGTTGTACTGACGTCCGCACCCGGCTTCCCGCCGCGCGATCTGGCGGCACTCCGCGAGAGCTTGAGGGCGGCGCCCGGCACGCGCTGCGGCACACCCGGCAAGGGCAGCTTCCTGCACCTTGCGACGGTGCTGCTGACGAACGCGATGGGTGTGGCATGCGAAGCGGTCCACTACGCGAACCTCACGCAGGCCTTCACCGATCTCCAGATGGGCACGATCCAGCTCTACATGAACCTGTTGCCGGCAGCTCTGCCGATGCTGCGCGACGGTCGCGCCCGCGGACTTGCCCTCGCCTCGTCCAGCCGGCACCCACTGGTGCCCGATGTGCCGGTCGCCGCTGAGACCATCCCGGGCTTCGAGTTGGTCGGCTGGTTCACGCTGACCGCGCCGCGCGGGCTGCCGGAGGCCGTCGTCAGGCGGCTCGAAGGGGCCGCGGTTGCCGCTGCGCGCGACCCGACGGTGGTTGCGAAGCTGAATGCGCTCGGCGCGGAAGCGGTCGGCCTGAACGCCGTCGAGTCCGCGGCGAAGCTGAAGGCAGAGGACGAGCGCTGGGGTCAGGTCGCACAGGGCCTCGGCCTCGCCGCGAACTGACATCGGCGTCGACCGACCAGCGCGGCCGGCCGCAGCCCGCGCAGGCCGGTGGCACGCCCGGCGCAGCACCTCAGGCCCGCAGTCGGCGGCCGAGCAGCTCACGCCCCGCCCTTTACGCCCGCCGAGAACAGATTCAGCACCAGCACGCCGGCGAGGATCAGCCCGATCCCGATCAGCGCCGGCGCGTCGAGCGCCTGGCGGAACACCAGCCAGCCGATCAACGCGATGCCGACGATCCCGACTCCCGACCAGATCGCGTAGGCCACACCCACCGGGATCGTGCGCAGAGCAAGCGAGAGTGCGTAGAACGCGAGCGCATAGCCCGCGATCACCAGCAGGCTCGGCCAGAGCCGGGTGAAGCCGTCGGAGGACTTCAACGCTGCGGTGGCAATCACCTCGCAGACGATCGCGACGGCAAGGGCGAGCTGGGGCATGGCGCATCCGGATGGTCGGGGAGCGCCAGCATCGCACGGCGCCGCCGAGTCCCGGGTTGGCGGCGCCGAATTTGTCATGTTATACAGTAACTATGTTTGGCCCCTTCTCGCTTGCCGATGGCGCCGGCCGTCGCCTTGCGCTGGTCGCGCCGTTGCTTGTCGCGCTCTGGGCGCTAGTGCTGTGGGCGATGCTGTGACCGCGTCGATCCGCCTCGCCGACGTCACCGTCGCGTTTCGGCGGCATCCGGCGGTGCACCACGTCTCAGGCACCTTCGCACCCGGCAGCATGACCGCGATCGTCGGCCCGAACGGTGCGGGCAAGACCACACTCCTGCGCGCGCTGATGGGCGAACTGCCGATCGACCAGGGCCGGATCGACCGGGGCGGGATCGATCCGCGCGACATTGCCTATCTGCCGCAGCAGGCCGCGCTCGACCGCAGCTTCCCGCTCGCCTGCGCCGAGGTCGTGGCGATGGGGCACTGGGGCCGGGTGGGCCCGTTCCGCCGCATGAACGGCGAGGCCGCCACGCGCACGGCGGAGGCCCTCGGCGCCGTCGGGCTCGACGGCTTCGCCCGCCGCCCGATCGCCACGCTCTCGGCCGGGCAGTTCCAGCGCGTGCTGTTCGCGCGCATGCTGCTCCAGGACGCGCCGGTGATGCTGCTCGACGAGCCGTTCACCGCGATCGATGCGCGCACCACCGCCGACCTGATGCGCGTGGTGACGCGCTGGCACGGCAAGGGCCGCACCGTGATCGCCGTGCTGCACGACCTGGAGATGGTTCGCGCGCAGTTCCCCGACGCGCTCCTGCTCGCGCGCGAGGCGATCGCCTGGGGGCCGACGCAGACGGCGCTGTCGGCTGCCAATCTGTTCCGCGCGCGCATGATGGCCGAGGCCTGGGGCGAGGACGCGGGGGTCTGCGCGCACAACGAGACCCGCCGCGCGGCCTGACCGCCATGCTGCTCGATCCGTTCCTCGAATTTGCGTTCATGCGCCGAGCACTCGTGGGATGCCTTGCGCTCTCGCTTTCCGCCCCGCCGCTCGGCGTGTTCCTGGTGCTGCGGCGGCTCTCGCTGATCGGGGATGCGCTCGGCCATGCGATCCTGCCGGGGGTCGCGCTGGGCGTTGCCGTGTTCGGCCTCTCGCTCGTGGCGATGAGCGCGGGCGGCGTGCTTGCCGGGCTCGCTGTCGTGCTCGGCGCTGGGCTCGCCGCGCGCGGCACGGCGCTGCGCGAGGACGCCTCCCTCGCGGGGTTCTATCTCGTCGCTCTCGCGCTTGGCGTGGCGATCGTCTCGGCGGGCGGCGGCCAGGTCGATCTGCTCGCGCTGCTGTTCGGCGCCGTCCTGGCGGTGGACGATCCGGCGCTGCTGTTCATGGCCGGCACTGCGTCCGTCACGCTCGTGGCACTCGCGGTGATGTGGCGGCCGCTGGTGATCGAGACCTTCGATCCGGGCTTCCTGCGCGTTGCGCGCGGGCGGGGCGCGGTGTGGCATCTCGGCTTCCTGGCGCTCGTGGTGCTGAACCTGGTCGCGGCGTTCCAAGCGCTCGGCACGCTGATGGCGGTCGGGCTGATGATGCTGCCCGCCACCGCCGCTCGGTTCTGGTCAGGCTCGCTCGGCGGCCAGGTGGTCGCGGCCGCGGTGCTGGCGATGCTCGCCTCGGCGATCGGGCTCACGCTGTCCTTTCACGCCGACATCCCGACCGGACCGGCGATCGTGCTGACCGCCGGGGCGTTCTGGCTTCTCTCGCTTGCGGCGGGACCCGAGGGCTCGCTGCTCGCGCGCGTCCTGCGCCGGCCGCACTACGCCGGCTGAAGAAGGAGGATCCGATGCTGACTCGTCGCCATGCCCTGCTGGGCACCGCCACGCTGAGCCTCGCCGCAACCGGCGCGCGTGCCGCCGAACCGATCCCCGTGGTTGTCTCGTTCTCGATTCTCGCTGATTTCGTGCGCGAGGTGGGCGGCGAACGCGTGCGGATCGACACGCTGGTCGGCCCCGACCAGGACGCGCACGCGCTCCAGCCAGCGCCGGGCGATGCCCGGCGTATCGCCACCGCGCGCGTGGTGGTGCTGAACGGGCTCGGCTTCGAAGGCTGGATGACGCGGCTGATCCGCGCGGCCGACTTCAAGGGCACGCAAGTGCTCGCAAGCCAGGGCATCCGCACGCTGCGGGCGCAGCACGGACACTCGCACGGGCACTCGCACGGGCATTCCCACGGACACGGCCACGGACACGGGCAGACCGATCCGCATATCTGGCAGGACCCCAAGCGCGCGCAGGTGATGGTGCGCCGCATCGCCGCCGGGCTCGCCGCCGCCGACCCCGCCGGCAAGGCGAGCTACGACGCCAACGCCGCGCGCTACAACGAGCGGCTCGAGGCGTTGCACGCCCAGGTGGAGGCGCAGTACGCCGACATTCCGCGCGCCCGACGCCGTGTCGTCACCAGCCACGACGCCTTCGCCTACTACGGCGAGCGCTACGGGATCGACTTCCTCGCCGCCCAGGGCGTGACCACGCGCGGCGAGCCCTCGGCGCAGCACATCTCCCGGCTGGTGCAGCAGATCCGGCGCGAGCGCATCACCGCGATCTTCGTCGAGGGCATGGCGAATCCGCGCATCCTCGAACAGGTCGCCGCCGAGTCGGGTGCGCGCGTCGGCGGCACGCTCTACTCCGATGCGCTCTCCGGCCCGGACGGCCCGGCGCCGACCTACGAGGCGATGATCCGCCACAACACGAGCAGGATCGCCGAGGCGCTGGCCGGCTGACACGCGGTCGGCCGTTGTCATAAATCTGTCATATGTCATTCTTCCCGTAGCCTCTGCCGGGACGCACCCGGGGGGCCACGGGAGGAACGACCATGACCGAGACGACGCGCCGCTGGGCACTCGCCGGGTTGCTGCTGGGCGGGTTCGCTCTGACACCCTTGGGCGCGTCCGCGCAGGACTGCCCGCGCGGTACGCTCGACGCCCGGTTCTGCGACCGCGACGGCGACCTGATCGCCGATGTGCCGACGGACGCGCGCCAGCTCACCGATCCACGCACCCTGGTGTTCGCCTACACGCCGGTCGAGGACCCTGCGGTCTATCGCCGGGTCTGGGCCGAGTTCATCGACCATCTCGCCAAGGCCACGGGGCGGCAGGTGCAGTTCTTCCCGGTGCAGTCGAATGCCGCGCAGATCGAGGCGATGCGCGCCGGGCGCCTGCACGTGGCCGGGTTCAACACCGGCGCGGTTCCGTTGGCGGTCAACTGCGCCGGGTTTGCGCCCTTCGCCATGATGGCCTCGAAGGACGACGCATTCGGCTACCACATGCAGATCATCGTGCACCGCGACAGCCCGATCCAGACGGTCGCGGACCTGCGCGGACGGAACATCGCCTTCACCTCGCCGACCTCGAACTCAGGCTACAAGTATCCGTCCTGGCTGCTCCGCGAGCAGTTCGGCCTGCGGGAAGGCACCGACTACCGCACCGCCTTCTCCGGCCGGCACGACAACTCCATCACCGGGGTCGCGAACAAGGACTACGACGCCGCGCCAATCGCCGATTCCGTGATGTTCCGCATGTTCGAGCGCAACGTGGTGCCGCGCGACGCGCTGCGGTCGATCTACAAGTCCGACCCCTTCCCCACCACGGCCTATGGCCTGGTGCACAATCTCCACCCTGACCTCCAGGCAAAGATCAGAGAGGCATTCTTCAACTTCGCCTGGGAGGGCACGGCGCTCTACGCCGAGTTCCAGAAGAGCCAGCCGCCGGTCTCGAAGTTCATGCCGATCACCTACCAGGAGTACTGGAAGGTGATCCGCGACGTCGATACGGCGTCGGGTGTGTCATACACCTGCCGGTGACCAGGTTACGCCTGCACAACGTCATCGTTCGGTCATTTGCCCTGTCCGGCGCGCGTCCGTATTTCGGCCGCGGCATGGATGAAGCCTCGGGCTCATCCGTGAGTCGCCGGACAGGGAGAGATCGGCATGATGGAGACGACGCGCCGCGCGGCGCTGTTCGCCGCGTTGACGGCTGGTGTGGCCTTCGCGCCCGATGTGGCCGCCCAGGCGGCCCAGGACTGCCCGCGGGGGGCACTCGACGTGCGGTTCTGCGACCGCGACGGAGACCTGGTCGCGGATACCCCGACCGACCCGAGCCAGTGGGTGAACCCGCAGACCCTCGTCTTTGCCTACACCCCGGTCGAGGATCCCGCAGTGTATCGCCGCGTCTGGGCCGAGTTCACGGACCACCTGGCGAAGGTGACGGGGCGGCGCGTGCAGTTCTTCCCGGTGCAGTCGAACGCGGCGCAGATCGAGGCGATGCGCGCCGGGCGCCTGCATGTTGCCGGGTTCAACACCGGCTCGAACCCGCTCGCGGTGAACTGTGCCGGCTTCGTGCCCTTCACCATGATGGCCTCGAAGGACAACAGATTCGGCTACGAAATGGAATTCATCGTCCACCGCGACAGCCCGATCCAGCGGATGGAGGACCTGCGCGGCCGCACGGTGGCGTTCACGGCGCAGACCTCGAACTCCGGCTTCAAGGCGCCGTCTGCGCTGCTCGAGAAGAACTACGGCCTGGTGGCCGAGCGCGACTTCAAGCCCGCCTTCTCGGGCCGGCACGACAACTCCATCGTCGGCGTCGCCAACCGCGACTACGAGGCGGCCGCGATCGCCAACAGCGTGATGTACCGGATGTTCGAGCGCGGCGTCGTCGACCGCACCGCGATCCGCACGATCTACAGGAGCCAGTCCTTCCCGACGACCGGCTACGGCTATGTCTACAACCTGCACCCGGAGCTCCAGGCGAAGGTGCGCGAGGCCTTCGCCAGCTTCCAGTGGGACGGCACCGCCTTGCTCGCGGAGTTCGGCAAGGCCAATCCGCCGCAGGAGGCGTTCATGCCGATCACCTACAAGGAGCACTGGGCGGTCATCCGCGAGATCGACGCGGCGATGAACGTGTCCTACGCCTGCCGCTGATCCGGAGTAACCTTGGGGGCGGCCGGGGGCGATCCCGGCCGCCCCGTGCCTGTCCGGAGTGACCCGATGCTGGTGATCGAGGGGCTGACCAAGCGCTACCCGACGGGTGACCTCGCCCTCGACGACGTTTCGCTGACCGTTCCCAAGGGCCAGGTGATGGCATTGATCGGCCCCTCGGGTGCCGGCAAGTCCACGCTGATCCGCTGCGTCAACCGGCTCGTCGAGCCGACCGCGGGCACGATCCGGCTCGGCGAGACCGTGCTGACCGCGCTCGGCGATCGCGCGCTCCGGCGCGCGCGGCGCCGGATGGGGATGATCTTCCAGGAATACGCGCTGGTGGAGCGGCTGACCGTGATGGAGAACGTGCTCTCCGGCCGGCTCGGCTATGTCGGATTCTGGCGCTCCTGGCTCCGCCGCTTCCCCCTCGCCGACATCGAGGAGGCGTTCAGGCTGCTCGCGCGCGTCGGGCTCGACGAGATGGTGGACAAGCGGGCCGATGCGCTCTCGGGCGGGCAGCGCCAGCGCGTGGGCATCGTGCGCGCGCTGATGCAGGACCCCGAACTGCTCTTGGTCGACGAGCCGACCGCGAGCCTCGACCCGAAGACCAGCCGGCAGATCATGCGGCTGATCATCGAGCTCGCGCGCGAGCGCGGGCTCGCCGCGATCATCAACATCCACGACGTGGCGCTCGCCCAGCAGTTCGCCGAGCGGATCGTCGGGCTGCATGCGGGGCGGATCGTGTTCGACGGCCCGGCCTTGGACCTCACCCCCGAGGTGCTGACGACGATCTATGGCGAGGAGGACTGGTCGGCGACGATCCGCACGGCGGAGGACGACGACGAGGACGAGCCGCCCGCGGTCGAGGCGGCCCGGATCGCTGCGGCGGAATGATGCGCAAGCGTGCCCTCCCCCTGACCCTCTCCCGCGCGGGAGAGGGGAGCCGCGCTGCGACCGGGTGCCCTCTCCACCGGAACGGGGGAGATAGTCAGTGTGAGGGGGCACGCCAGTGATGGACGCGGCCGCCGTCGCCGCGCGCGCCTGGCGCCCACCGCCGCTGATCGAGGCGGCATGGCTTCGCTGGGCGGTCTATGGCGGCGCGCTCGTCTACGCCGTGCTCGCAATCGCCACGCTGGAGGTGAACTGGGTGCGTGCGGCCGAGGGAGTCGAGCGCGGCGCGCGCTTCCTCGGCGCATTCTTCCCGCCTGACTTCGTCACCCACTGGCTCGAGATCGAGGAGGGACTGCTCGAGAGCCTCACCATGACGGTCACCTCGACCGCGTTCGGGGTGATCCTGTCGGTGCCGGTGGCGCTCGGCGCGTCCCGCAATCTCGCGCCCATGCCGATCTACCTGTTCTGCCGTGGGTTCATCGCGCTGAGCCGCACCTTCCAGGAGATCATCATCGCCATCCTGTTCGTGGCGATGTTCGGCTTCGGTCCGCTCGCCGGGATGCTGACGCTGACGTTCTCGACGATCGGCTTCATGGGCAAGTTGCTGGCCGAGGACATCGAGGACATCGAGAAGTCCCAGGCCGAGGCGGTGCGGGCGACCGGGGCCTCGTGGTTCCAGCTGCTCGCCTGGGGCATCCAGCCGCAGGTGCTGCCCCGCTTCATCGGCCTCTCGGCCTACCGCTTCGACATCAATTTCCGCGAGAGCGCGGTGCTGGGACTCGTCGGCGCCGGCGGGATCGGCGACACGCTGAACTCCTCGCTCGACCGCTACGAGTTCGGCACCTCGGCGGCGATTCTGCTGATCATCATCACCATCGTGATGGTCTGCGAGTACACGAGCGGGTTCATCCGCCGGGCGGTGCAGTGATGCCGGTGATCGCAAACGGCGACGGCGCGAAGCTGTGGATGCGGCGCACCACCGCGGCCGACATGGCGTCGTGGTTCGGCTGGCTCGGCGGCGTTGCGCTGACGGTGCTGTGCTTCCAGTTCATCAGCGACCAGACGATCTGGGCGTTCGTCTGGGATGCGCCGACCCAGGCGGCGGACCTGCTGGATCGCGCGTTTCCGCCGCGCTGGGCCTATGCGAACCAGCTCTGGCGGGCGATGTGGGACACGATCAACATCGCCACGCTGGGGACGGTGCTGGCGCTCGCGATCGGCGTGCCGGTGGCGTTCCTGGCCGCGCACAACACCACGCCCTCGGTCGTGCTGGCGCGCCCGGTGGCGCTGTTCATCGTCGTCTCGTCGCGGTCGGTCAACAGCCTGATCTGGGCGTTGATCCTGGTGATCATCTTCGGCCCCGGCATGTTCGCGGGCATCCTGGCGATCGGGCTGCGTTCGATCGGCTTCATCGGCAAGCTGCTCTACGAGGCGATCGAGGAGATCGACGAGAGCCAGGTCGAGGCGGTGAAGGCGACCGGCGCAGGCCGCGCGCAGGTCTTGGCCTGGGGCATTGTACCGCAGGTGATGCCGGCCTTCGCCGGGATCAGCGTGTTCCGCTGGGACATCAACATCCGCGAGGCGACGGTGCTTGGCCTGGTCGGCGCGGGCGGCATAGGGATGCAGCTTCAGGCGAGCATCAACACGCTCGCCTGGCCGCAGGTAACGATGATCCTGCTGCTCATCCTCGGCACGGTCGTGGTCAGCGAGTGGCTCTCGGCGCGGGTGCGCCACGCGATCATCTGACCGGGGGGCGGGGGCGGCGCCCCTGCGTCACGCTTCGACGTTGCCGGCGCCGGCAGTTTCTGTCCGCCGCATCAGCCCCGCGATCGGCACGGTACGGCGGAGCGTCGCGCAGACCGCCCCATGGTGCTGGACCTCGTGATGCAGCGCCTCCACCGAACCTGCGGGCGCGTCGGTCTGCAGCACGATGTGGTAGCCGACACGTTGAAGCCCTTCCGTCTCGTCCCAGTCTCCCGACACGGACATCGCCACGCCGTCGATCCGCACGTCATGCCGCGGCGCAAGCGTCTCGATCGTGTGCATGAGGCACGCGGCGACCGCGGAGAGCTGCAAGCCGATGGGGCCGAGCGCGTCCGTCCGCGCCTCGCCTCCCGTGTCGGCCTCGATCTCCGCCTCGCCGGCGGTAAGGAGGGCGCCGTATCGGCCCAGGCGGACCGCCTCGATCGTCTCGGTGTGCATTGCCGTTCCTCCGCACTCCGGCCGCAGCCGGCTCTCGGCCGTCACCGCGCGCTTGTTCGGATCTTGTCTCTCGGCGGTGCTCTGCCAATAGAGTATGGGCAGCGGGGCTGCCTTGATCCAGATCAGATCGCCAGCGCGACCGCTCTCCAGGTTGCCGCCGACAGGGCGTAGAGCGTGCCGGCCGGACGCCAGGCGCGGCGCCCGCCGCCGAAGCCGAGCGCGACGCAACCCTTGACGATGTTGTTCGAGGCGGTGGCGATGAGGATCGCGCCGGCGCCGCCGGGCACGGGCGCCGTGGCGAGGCGGATGGTGATCGCGTCGAGATCGCCGAGGCCGACGGCCGCGGCGACCGCATAGAGCCCGGCCGCACCGAACCGGCCGCCGAGCCAGGCGGTCGCCGCGGACACCGAGATGAACAGGACGGCAAACGCCAGAGCGGTGCCGATGCGCAGCGGGTTGCCGGCCGGGTTCGGCAGCTCGGGCTTGAGCCCGCGCCCGTCGCGCAGCAGCACCATGGCGGCGAGGCCGGCCGCCGCGCCGAGGCCGATCAGCCAGGGCGCGAGCGTCAGCGCGAAGCCGGTGTCGAACACGGCCGCGATCAGCACGATGCGCAGGAACATCACCGCGGTCGCGAGCACGATCGCCGCCTCGACCACGGGCTGGCGGCCCGACGCATCGCGCAGCACGCGCGCGAGCGCGACCGTGGCCGCGGTCGAGGAGTAGAGTCCCCCGACCGCCGCGCCGATCAGCGGCCCGTGGCCCGGCGAGACGTAGCGCTGGAGCAGATAGGTTCCCCACGAGATCCCGCTCATCGCGATCACGGCGAGCCAGATCTGGAAGGGGGTGAGCGGCAGCCACGCCGCAATCGGATCGTGCGGCACGAGCGGCAGGACGACGCCCGCAAGCACCAGGAACTGCGCGGCTGTGGTGATCTCGCGACCGGGTACGCGCGCGGCGAGACCGTGCAGGCTGATCCGTGCGCGCAACAGCAGCACAGCGGTCATGGTCAGACCGACGGGGATCCAGGGCGCCTGGGTCAAACAGGCCGGCCTGATGGCTGCCGCCGCGAGGTTGACAACGGGAACCATCAAGCCGCCCCGTGGACGGAGCTCGCCCGACTGCTGCGCCGCCATCCAGGCCCGCCAGTAGAGCAGCATCGCCACGGCGACGAAGCCGAGCAATACCAGGAACGCGGTGCCGTGCTCGGGCTCGATCAGCCACAGCACCGCGCCGGCAAGCGCGAGCATCGGGAAGGTGCGGATGCCGCCTGGGCGGCGGACCTGGTCCTCGGCGTAGTGCTCCTCGAAGGCGAGGCCGAGGAAGAAGCCGAGTCCAAGGGCCAGCGCGAGTGCTGCCGGAACGGTCAGGACATCGTCCATCGCCCGAGGCTAGCATCGGGTTCCGACGGAACGGAGAGGAACGGGGATGATCCGGCGCATCGACATCGAGAACGGACGGCTGTGCAACGCCGTCGTGCACGGCAATACCGTCTATCTCGCCGGCCAAGTGCCAGAGGACGGGATCGCGGGGGCGGAGGCGCAGACCGCCTCGGTGCTGCGCGAGATCGACGCCATGCTCGCGAAGGCCGGCACCGACAAGCGGCACATCCTCTCCGCGCTGGTGGTGCTCGCCGATATCCGCGACGCGCCGGCGATGAACCGGGCTTGGGATGCATGGGTGGACAAGGACCATCCGCCGGCGCGCGCGACCATCGAGGGCAAGCTGGTCGTGCCGGAGTGGACGGTCGAGATCATCGTGACGGCCGCCCTGCCCGCCTCAGGTTGATGTGCCTCCGGCCCGGCGTGTAATGTCGGCTTGGCCGTGACGGCCACGCAATGAGATAACATAACGTTTGGGAAGGAGACGCCATGTCGCTGTCGCGCCGCCTCTTCGCACACTGCCTTGCCTGCGCCGGGCTGGCAGGAGGATTCCGGGCCACCTCGGCCTCGGCCCAGGCACCGTGGTCACCGCCACCCGCGGCAGAGCGCTGTCCGTCGAAATGGGGTGCTGCGGATACCCGCGGAGCGATGAACCTCCAGACGGCGGAGCAGGTTCAGAAGGCCGCGCGGCTGATCCGGACCGGCCGTGTAGTGGAACTCGGCCACACGCTGGAAGGCGGCATGCCGTTCTTCGGCACGCGCCGATTCGATGTGCACCTCAAGCAGATGTTCATGAACACGCAGGCCAACCGCCGGGGCTCGAACGAGGAGATCGTGATCACCGAGATCGGCCAGGTCGGCACGCAGCTCGACGCGTTTCCGCACCAGACGATCGGCGACGAGGTCTACAACTGCAACAAGGTCGGCGAGATCTCCTCGCGCAGCGGCTTCACCCAGATGGGCGTGGACGGCATCGGTCAGATGTTCACCCGCGGCGTGCTGATCGACATCGCCGGGCTCAAGGGTGTGCCGACGCTCGAGGACACCTACGAGGTCACGGTGGAGGACCTCCAGCAGGCGATGGCCCGTCAGAACGTGCGCATCGAACGCGGCGACGTCATCCTGATCCGCACCGGCTGGGAGGCCTACTGGGGCACCGACAACGCACGCTACGTGCGCACCTGTCCCGGCATCGGCGTAGCGGCGGCCGAGTGGCTGATCCGCCAGGAGCCGATCATGCTCGGCTCGGACAACTGGCCGGTCGAGGTGGCGCCGAGCAAGACCATGCCGCACGCCTCGCTCCCGGTGCACCAGATCGCCCTGGTGGTGAACGGCGTGCACCTGCTGGAGAACCTGAAGCTGAACGACCTCGCGCAAGTCGGGCAGAGCGAGTTCGCGTTCATCATGCAGCCGCTCAAGGTGAAGGGTGGCACGGGCGCGACCGTGGCGCCCACCGCTGTTTTCTAGGGATAGGGGGTTTGGGGGAAAGGGCCTTGCGGCCCTTTCCCCCAAGGTTGTCTTCGTGGGGGGGGGGGGGGGGGGGGGGGGGGGGGGGGGGGGGGGGGGGGGCCATTGGCCCTTCCCTCCAAACCACCCATCCCGCTTACGGCGCGCCTGCCGCGCCCAACCTGATCTCAGCGTGGTCGCACGTCACCGCGGGGTTCCAGTCGCTGAACAGGCCCGACGGATTGTCGCGCCAGTGCCAGACATGGATCTCGTAGAACGGCTCGACCTCGTGGTGCCCGACCGAGGTCTTGCGCCTCATCCGCTGACCCAGGAACGAGGGCGGAATGCGGCTCGGCCAGTCCTTCTCCCAGACGATGTACTCGATCGCAACCAGGTGCAGCGAACCGTCCGGCTGGGGCTCGTACATCAGCGCCTCGGGCTCATCCAGCACCAACCTGCCGTCGTTCAGCCGTCCGGCATGGATGTAGTGCACACCCATCGCGCCATGACCACCGTGGGTCACGCAGCCGAACATCGGCCGGTAGCCGTCATCGAGTGCGGCCTGCACATCGACATACTTCTCCGCCGCCGACCGCGAGCGATCGAGCTCGGGGTACGACGGAACCTGCCAATAGGCGTTCGTCGCACCGGCGATCAGCAGCGTGGAGGCGAACATGAAGGTCCTGAGCATGGGACGATCTCCTTCCGCGAGCCGGGCTCAGGCCGCCTGAGCGGCCACGGGGTCGGCACGGATCACCGCGGTGTCGACGACCTCGACGATGTCCTCGGCCGGCATGCCGACGCGGCGCGCGTGCTCGACCAGCGCCTCCGGCCCGACCGCCTGGTAGACGCAGACGGTGCCGAGCGTGCCGTCTGGCTCGTTGACGATGTAGGTACGGATCCAGCGCACCTGGTCGGCCATCTCCTCGTTGCCCACCCGGGCCGAGATGGCGGCGGAACGCTTCAGATCCTCGGCCGTCTTCCAGAACGCACGACGGCGCATGGTGTAGGTCTTCATCGGGTCGTCTCCTGTCCGGGAGCCGAACGGCACGGGATGCGCCGGCGGCATGACGGGAGGGACCCTATGGATGCGAGGCCGGCCAGTCTTTGCGGTGGGCTTGGGGTTTCCTGGTGTTTTCCTGAGGGGTGCGGCGCAGCCTAGAGGCCGGTGTCGGTCCCCAGATGGAACAGGCAGTCCCCGCGCATGGTTCGGCCCGGCACCCGCTTGCAGAGCACGAAGCCGTCGCCGAGGAACTGCGCGGTCGCCGGCTCGCGCCAGGGCGTCTCGGGCGTGTGGATGCGGGCGGCCGGCTGGCCCGCCTTCACCGTGTCGCCGAGCTCCACCAGCGGCTCGTAGACCCCGCTCTCCGCTGCATAGACGAAGTCCTGGGCACCGCGCACCTCCAGGATGCGCGTGCTCGCCTCCGCCGGAACGCGATCCTCCGGCGGCAGGATGCCAAGCTCGACCAGCACGTTGCGCAGCCCGCGCTCGGCGATCCGCAACGCAGCGGGCGTGAGCGTGCCGGACCCACCGAGCTCGCTGCCAAGCGAGACGACTCCATGGGTCGCCGCCGCGCCCGACAGCGTACCGCCATGTCCGGTCCCCTGCCCGCCCGCGGTCAGATAGGCCACCGGCGCGGCGAACGCCTTCAGCAGCCGGAGCGACAGCGCCGCCCTGTCGGGATCGGCCTGGCGCCGCGCCAGCGCCGAGGGGATGTACATGAGCGACGATCCGCCCGAATGGAGATCGACCGTGGCATCGGCCAGCGGGATCAGCTCGTTCGCGACGAACCAGGCGATCTGCTGCGTTACCGTACCGTCCGGGTCGCCCGGGAAGCTGCGGTTCAGGTTGCCCTCGTCGATCGGCGACGTGCGCGTGCCGGCCATCGCCGCCGGGAAGTTCAGCATCGGCAGGATGATGACGCGCCCGCTGATGCGCGTGTGGTCCAGGCTGCGGACCAGGTTCGCGAGTGCAATCTGACCCTCGTACTCGTCGCCGTGGTTGCCGCCGGTCAAGAGCACGGTCGGGCCGGTGCCGTTGCGGAACACCGCGATCGGAATCGGAATGAAACCGTAGGCCGAGCGGTGCACGGAATGGAACAGCCGCAGGAAGCCACAATGCACCCCGTCCTTGTCGAACGGCACTTCGGGAACGATCTGGCTCTTGCGCGGTGGGCTCACGGTCGGGCTCCTCAGGCTTCGGCGAGATGGCAGGCGACGCGGTGGCCCGGCGCCAGCTCGCGCAGGGCCGGATCGTCCTCGGCGCAGCGTGCAACCGCGATCGGACAGCGGGTGCGGAAGCGGCAGCCGGACGGCGGATTGAGCGGCGACGGCACCTCGCCGGCGAGCGGCACCGGCGGCGGCGCGCCCGGCTTCGGCTGCGGCACGGCGGCGAGCAGCGCGCGCGTGTAGGGATGACGCGGGGTCGCGAACAGCGCCGTCTTCGGTGCCTCCTCGACCACGCGGCCGAGATACATCACCGCGACCCGATCGGCGATGTGGCGCACCACCGACAGGTCGTGCGCGACGAACAGATAGGTCAGCCCGTGCGACTGCTGGAGGTCCTGCAGCAGGTTGATGATCTGCGCCTGGATCGAGACGTCGAGCGCGCTGACGGGCTCGTCGCACACCACGAGATCGGGCTCGAGCGCCAGGGCGCGCGCGATGCCGATGCGCTGGCGCTGCCCGCCGGAGAATTCGTGCGGGTGGCGCGTCGCGTGCGCCGGCGTCAGCCCGACCTGCGCGAGCAGCGCCTCGACGCGCGCGCGGCGTTCGGCGCGCGTGCCCTCGCCGAAGATCCGCAACGGCTCGCCGACGATATCAGCCACCGTCATGCGCGGATCGAGCGAGCCATAGGGGTCCTGGAAGATCACCGAGAGATGGCGGCGCATCTGCCGCATCGCCTCGGGCTTCAGCGCCAGCAGGTCCGCGCCGCGGAACCGGATCGATCCGGTGGTCGGCTCGACCAGGCGCAGGATCAGCCGGCCGAGCGTAGTCTTGCCGCAGCCGGACTCTCCGACCAGGGCGTGCGTCTCACCGGCGCGCACCGTGAGATCGACGCCGTCCACCGCGCGCAGCAGGCCACCGCCACGCACCGTGTAGTGCCTGGCGAGGCCACGCGCATCGAGCAGCGGGGCGTCAGTCGCCATGGCGGATGCAGGCTGCGCGATGGTCCGGCGCGACGGGATGGAGCGGCGGCATGCCGACCTCGCATTCCGGCACCGCGTGGGCGCAGCGTGGCGCAAACCGGCAGCCGCTTGGCCATGAGCCCGGCGCCGGAACGGTGCCGGGGATCGCGGGCAGGCGCGCCGCCCCCTCGGCGAGGGCCGGGATGCTCTGCATCAGCGCGGCCGTGTAGGGGTGCGAGGGATTGCCGAACACCGCCTCGACCGGCCCCTCCTCCACCACCTTGCCCGCGTACATGACGACGACCCGCTTCACCACCTGCGCGACCACGCCGAGATCGTGTGTGATCAGCATCGTTGCCATGCCGAACTCGCGCTGGAGATCGGCGAGCAGGGCGAGGATCTGCGCCTGGATGGTGACGTCGAGTGCGGTGGTGGGTTCGTCGGCGATCAGCAGCTTCGGCCGGCACGCGAGCGCCGCAGCGATCATCACGCGCTGGCGCAGACCCCCGGAGAGCTCGTGCGGGTACTGTGCCAGCCGTCGTCCGGAATCGGGGATGCCGACGCGCGCCAGCAGTTGCGCGGCGCGCTCGCGCGCGGCCGCGCGGCCCAGCCCCTCGTGCACGCGCAGCACCTCAGCGACCTGCTCACCGACGGTGAAGACCGGGTTCAGTGCCGACATCGGCTCCTGGAAGATCATCGCGATCTGCTCGCCGCGGATGCGCGTCATCGCCGCCTCGCTGAGGCCGAGCAGGTCACGGCCGGCGAACCGGACGCGCCCGCGTGTGATGCGCCCCGGCGGCGTGGGCACGAGCCCCATGATCGCAAGCGCGGTCAGGCTCTTGCCGCAACCGGACTCGCCGACCACGCCGAGCACCTCGCCCTCGTCGAGGTGGAGCGAGACGCCCGACAGCGCCTCCACCTCGCCACGATCGGTGCGGAACGAGACCGCGAGATCGTCGATCTCCAGCAGCCGCGTCATCCCTGCTGCACCTTCAGCCGCGGATCGAGCACGTCGCGCAGGCCGTCGCCGAGCAGGTTCAGCCCGAGCACGGTGAGGCAGATCGCCAGTCCGGGCCACATCGCGATCCACCACGCCTCGCGGATGTAGTCCTTGCCCTCGGCGATCATGTTGCCCCAGGTGGGCGTGGGCGGCGGCGGGCCCACGCCGAGGAAGGACAGGATCGACTCCGCGAGCACGGCATAGGCGAAGATGAAGGTGAGCTGCACGATCAGAGGCGCCAGGCTGTTGGGCAGCACATGGCGCCACAGGATCCAGAGATGCCGGCCACCAAACGCAAGGGCCGCCTGGACGTACTCCATCTCGCGCACCACCAGCACGCTCGCGCGCACGATGCGCGCGGTGCGGGGGATGTAGACGACCGAGAGCGCGATCACGGCGTTCACGGCAGAGGGGCCGAGCGCGGCCGCGATCGCGAGCGCCAGCATCACCGCCGGGAACGCCATCAGCGCGTCCATCGCGCGCATCAGCGGCTCGTCGAGCCGGCGGAAGTAGCCGGCCGCAAGCCCAATGACCGTCCCGAACACGCCGGTCACAATCACCACCGCGAAGCCGATGCCGAGCGAAAGCCGTGCTCCGAACACCAATCGGCTCAGGATGTCGCGGCCGAAATTGTCGGTGCCCAGCAGGAATCCCTCACCCGGCGGACGGAACCGCATGCGGAACTGCATCCGCTCGGGGGCGAAAGGCGCGAACACCTCGGCGCCCAGCGCCAGCACCACCATCGTGCCGAACAGCACGAACCCGATCACGAACAGGCGGTGGCGGAACAGTCGCCGCAGCGTCGGCAAGCGGCGCGGCGGCGCGAGCGGCGCGACCGCGGCCTCAACCGCCATAGCGCACACGCGGGTCGATCGCGGCATACAAGAGATCGACCACCAGGTTGAGCAGCACGAGCATGGTCGCGGTCAGCAGCAGCGTGCCCTGGATCACCGGGTAGTCGCGCCCGAAGATCGACGTCGCGAGCAGCCGGCCGATGCCGGGCAACGAATAGACCGTCTCGATCACGATCGACCCCGACAGCAGCAGGCCGAAGCTGATGCCGATCACCGTGATCACGGGCACCATCACGTTCTTCAGCGCGTGCTTGCCGATCACCATCAGCCGCGGCAGGCCCTTGGCGCGGGCGGTGCGCACATAGTCCTGGCGCAGCACTTCCAGCATGGTCGCCCGCGTGATCCGCGCGAGCAATCCGATCTGCAACAGCGCGAGCGAGAGCGACGGCATCAGCAGCGAGCGGAACCAGTCGAGCGGGGACTGCGCAAACGGCACATAGCCGCCGGTCGGCAGCCATTCCAGGATCACCGAGAACAGCACGATCAGCATCAGCGCCAGCCAGAACGACGGCACCGAGACGCCGAGCAGGGCCATGCCGGTGACAGCCGCGTCCACCGCCGTGTTCGCCCGCAGCGCCGCAACCACGCCCGCGGGCACGCCGACCGCGATCGTCATCAGCAGCGCGAGCACGGAGAGCGAGAACGTCACCGGCACGCGATCGACGATCGCCTGCCAGACCGTGGTGTTCAGCAGGATCGACCGGCCGAAGTCGCCTTGCAGCACATGCCCGTACCAGGCGAGCATCTGCTCCAGGAACGGGCGATCCAGCCCGAGCTGGTGCCGGATCGCCTCGATCTCCTGGTTGGTGGCGGCCGGCCCCGCGATCACGGAGGCGGGATCGCCGGGGATCAGGTGCATCACCGAGAACGAGACGAGCGAGACCAGCAGCAGCACCGGCAGCGCTGCGACGAGCCTCGTCGCGGCGAAGCGCCACATCGTCAGGTCGATCGGCGCCGAGCGTCAGGCGCCGAGCGAGACGTTCCAGAAGCGCGGAATGCGATAGGGCTTGAACCCCTGCACGCTGCTCCGCGCGGCCTGGATCTTGGTCAGGTCACCGAACTTCAGGAAATGCACCTGCTCGTAGACCCGCTCCTGGAACCGCGCGAAGTGCCGCTTGCGCGCCGCCTCGTCCGGATCCG
Source organism: Elioraea sp. (assembly GCF_051860475.1). Classification (NCBI taxonomy): domain Bacteria; kingdom Pseudomonadati; phylum Pseudomonadota; class Alphaproteobacteria; order Acetobacterales; family Elioraeaceae; genus Elioraea; species Elioraea sp. The sequence goes on from NZ_JBHYDW010000003.1 coordinate 79,503, forward strand.
AGACGAGGTCCGCGTAGATCGCATCCAGCGTCGGATCGGGTACGAACTGGTTGAGCTGCGGCGAGACGACGTCGATCAGCGCCGTGAACGGCCCGACCGACGGCCCGGTCCCCTGCCCCGTGAACCACAGGTTCCAGGTCGTGCGGTCGCGCCTCCGGGCGATCGCGGTCGCCCAGTCGAACACGTCCATCCGCACCTTCAGGCCGATCGCGCGCAGCTGCTCGGTCGCGACCACGGCGGCGGAATACATGCTGTTGTACGAGGAGTTGGTGATGATCACGAGCTCCTGGTCGCGATACCCCGCCTCGCGCAGCAGCGCCTTGGCGCGGTCCGGATCATGCACGTTGTAGTACTGCTTGCCGGCATCCGTGTAGTACGGGTTGCCGGGATACTGCAGCCCGGGCTGGAGGTCGTAGGAACCGTCGGTCGCGATCTCCATGATCGCTTCCATGTCGAGGGCGGTCTGGATCGCGCGGCGCACCAGCAGGTTGTCGGTCGGCGGCAGCGAGTGGTTCACCCAGGCCGCGTGCAGCCACCAATGGCGCAGCGGCAGCAGCTGGATGTCGCGGTTGTTGCGCAGCCGCTGCGCAGCCTGGGTCGGCACGTCCTCGACGATGTGGAGCTCGCCCGTCTCCAGCCCGGCGACGCGCGCGCCCGGCTCACGCACGAGCCTCAGTCGCACGCTGTCGAGCAGCGCCTGCTTGCGCCCGGCGAAACCGTCCGTGCCCTGGTGGTTCGTGTTCGCTGCATATCCGTCATAGCGGCGGATCAGGACATGGCTGTCGGCGACGAACTCCGCGAGCTGGTAGGGTCCGGTGCCGATGGGTTCGATCCGCCCGCCTTCCTTGTCCTTCTCCTCGGCCGGATGAATGGTGATCGGCGTGGTGAAGGCGGAGATGTTGTCGAGGAAGGTCGGCTGCCGTTCCTTCAGCTTGACGACGAAGGTGTGCGCATCCGGCGCTGCGAGCGTATCGACCGCGGCGAGGATGCGCCGCTGGATGCCGATCCGCTGGTAGCGCTGCCACGAGGCGAGCACGTCGGCCGAGCTCATGTCCTTGCCGTTGTGGAACTTGATACCCCGGCGCAGGGGGAACGTGTAGGTCAGCCCGTCGGACGAGACCTCCCACGTCTCGGCCAGGTCGGCCACGGGCGCATTGCGCTCGTCGCGCGTCACCAGCATCTCGAACAGGTTCATCGCGGTGTTGCGCGTGGCAACGCTGGTCGAGAAGTGCATGTCCAGCGTTGGCACCGAGGCTTCCTGGCCGAACACCAGTTCGCCGCCGCGCCGCTGCGCTGCGGCCGGCGTCACCGTCGTCGCGAGCGCGGCGCCCGCCGTGCCTGCCAGAAGATCGCGTCGTGTCAGCCCCATTCGTTCCTCCCTCGTTTTGCCCTCAGGCTACCCGGGCCTTCAGCCATGCGCCCGCCTCGATGACGGCAGCGTCGGCCGCGCCGACATACTCCAGCGCGCGCAGGAACCCGTGCAGCATGCCCGGATAGACGGTGATCGACGTCTCGACCCCGGCGGCCTTCAGCCGCTCCGCCATCACGATGTTCTCGTCGTGCAGCACGTCCAGCTCGGCGACGTGCATCAGCGCAGGCGGCAGGCCGCGCAGATCGGCGCGCAACGGGGCCGCGATCGGGTCGGCCTGGGCCTCGGGCGTCGGCGCGTAGGCGTCCCAGAACAGCTTCATCTTGGCTGCGGTCAGCATGTGCCCGGTCGCGTAGGCGCGATAGGACGGGCGCGTCAGATCGCTGTCATAGACGCCATAGTTCAGCAGCAGCCCGCGCGGCATCGGACCACCGGAATCGCGCAGCTTGAGCGCCGTCGCGACCGCGAGATTGGCACCCGCGGAGTCGCCGCCGAGTACCATTCGGCCCGGATCCACGCCCCATTCCGCGCCGCGCCGCACCAGCCAGTGGACGAGTTCCACGCACTCCTCGACCGCGGTCGGGAAGCGGCTGTCGGGCGAAAGGCTGTAGTCCGGCGCAAGCGCGGCGAGCCCCGAGGCGGCCGCATAGGACCGGATCAGCCGGTCATGCGTGTAGATGCTGTTCCACATCCAGCCGCCGCCGTGCAGATAGACCAGCACCGGCAACGGCGGCGCGGCCACCGGGTAGTGGCAGCGGACCAGCATGTAGCGGCCATGCACCTGCGGCAGCCGCTCGATCGTCTCGGCCATCTCCGGGCCGCCGCGCGCGAAGTCGCACCCGACCTCCTCCTGGATTTCGCGCGCGATCGGCAGCGGCAGGGTGGTGGTGTCCGGATACTTGGCGAAAGCCGCCTCGCTCGCAGCCTGATAGGCCACCATCTCGGGGTGCTTGCGCGGCCCCGTTGCTCCCTGCTGCACGTCGTTCATGGGGGAAGCTTCCACCAAGGTCGCCGCCGTGGCAATGCCGGGCGAAGATCTGGTCAGGCGAACACCAGCGCGCTCTCCTGCCGGCGTGTCTCGCCGGGCCGCAGGACAACCGAGGGGAAATGCGACCTGTTTGGCGCGTCGGGAAAGCGCTGGGGCTCGATCGCCAATCCCGCCCGCGGTCCGTAGCGACGCCCATCGACGCCCGGCACGGGAATGTCGAGCGTCGGCGCATCGTAGAGCTGCAGCCCCGGTTCGGTGGTCAGCACCGAGAGTGCGAGGTCGCCGGAGCCGCTCTCCAGCGTCGCGACGCGCACCAGTCCAGGCGGTGCGCCGGCGCGCCGCAGCACGAGGTTCACATCGTAACCCGCCTCGGGCGCGTCGGGTGCGCGCAGCCGGCGAGGCGTGCGGAAGTCGTAGGGCGTGCCCGCCACGGAGAGGATCTCGCCGGTCGGAATGCCGTCCTCATCCGTCGGTGTGTAGAAGTCCGCCGCCACGGCAAGGCGGTGCGCGTCGATCGCGGGTGCATCGTCGAGCACCACGTATGGGTGCGGGGCCAGGTTCACCGCGGTCGGCGCGTCCGTGGTCGCGGTGAGCACCACGCACAGCGTCCCCGGCGCCGCCACGCGCCACGTGCAGCGCGCCTCGACAGCGCCCGGAAACCCCTCCTCGCCGTCGGGCGAGAGATGAACGAGCGTGACCGTATCGCGCGCCTGATCGGCCACCCGCCAGATGCGTCGAGAGAAGCCCGCGCTGCCGCCGTGCAGCGTATGTCGCCCACGGAAGTTCGGTGTCAGGTCGAAGACGCGGCCGTCGATGCTCATCGATGCGTCCGCGATGCGGTTGGCGACGCGCCCGCAGATCGCACCGAAGTTGCGCGAATGCAGCAGATAGTCCTCGATCGTGTTCAGCCCGAGAACCACATGACGCGACCGTCCGGCACGATCCCGCACCACGAGATCGCGCAGCACCGCACCCCAGGTGATGACACGCGCCTCGATCCCTTCGGCGACCAATGTGATCTCGTCGACCGTCGCGCCATCCGGCAGCAAGCCGAAAACGCGCCGGCTCACGGCGCCAGGCCCAGAGCGCGCCGGATGACGCCGCCGGACAGTCCGTGCTCCTGCATCCCGGCATCGAAGTCCTGCTCGGTCACCGCGATGATGTGGCGGGCGATGAACGCTGCACCCTCGCGTGCGCCATCCTCGGGCCGTTTCAGGCAGCACTCCCATTCCAGTGTCGCCCAGCCGTCGTAGCCGTGCTGTGCGAGGCGCGAGAATACCGCGTGGAAGTCGATCGCGCCGTCGCCCAGGCTGCGATACCGCCCGGGCCGGTCGATCCAGTTCTGGAATCCGCCGAACGCACCGGATCGAGCGGACGGGCGGAACTCCGCGTCCTTCACGTGGAACGCGGCGATCAGCGGCGCATAGGCATCGATGAAGCCGAGATAGTCCATGCCCTGGAGCACCATGTGACTCGGGTCGTAGAGCAGTCTCACGCGCGGGTGGTTGCCGAGGGCCGCGCGGAACCGCTCGAAGGTGACGCCGTCATGCACGTCGCAGCCGGGATGCGGCTCGACGCAGAGATCGACCCCGGCATCGTCGAATGCCTCGACGATCGGGCGCCAGCGCCGCGCGAGCTCCGCGAACCCCTCGGCGATCAGACCGGCATCACGGAGCGGCCAGGGATGCACGTAGGGCCAGACCAGCGCACCGGAGAACATCGCGCAGCGCGACACGCCGAGCGCCCGGCAGGCGCGCGCGACGCCGCGCAGCTGCTCGGCCGCCCAGGCTGCACGATCCCGGACATCCGGTGGCGTCATGCGCTCGGCCGCAACGGCATAGGCCGGGTGGTGCGCGAGCAGCCAGCCGAACCGCTGTGCCGCCAGCTCCGTGAGCGCCAGGCCATGATCGTCGAGTGCGCCACGCACCTCTCCCGCGCGCGCAGACGAAGCCGCGACCGCCGCCACGTCAAGGATCCGCGCATCATGCGTTGGCACCATCACGCCGCGAAACCCGATGCCGGCCGCCCATCCCGCAAGCCCCGGCAGCGTGTCGAACGGCGGTGCCACGCCGACGAACTGCGAGAGGAACACGCCGGGCCCCTTCATCGTCGCAGGCTTCGCCATGGCAACCCCTTGTCAGCGGAACGACTCGATCCGCAGAATGGACCGGAATCGTGCGGCAAGGGAGAGCGGCGTCCGTGGCAACCGTCAGCCTGCGCCAGGTGCGCAAGGCGTTCGGCGTGCTCGAGGTGGTGCACGGCGTCGATCTCGAGATCGCCGACGGCGAGTTCGTCGTCCTCGTCGGCCCCTCGGGCTGCGGCAAGAGCACGATCCTGCGCATGGTGGCGGGGCTCGAGGACGTCACCTCGGGCGAGATCGCGATCGACGGCGCGGTGGTGAACGAGCGCGATCCGAAGGACCGTGACATCGCCATGGTGTTCCAGGACTACGCGCTCTACCCGCACATGTCGGTGGCCGAAAACATGGCGTTCTCGCTGCGCTACCGCGGCGTGGCGAAGGCCGAGACCCGACGGCGGGTCGAGGCGGCGGCGGCGGTTCTCGAGATCGCGCATCTGCTCGATCGGCGGCCACGCGAGCTCTCGGGCGGGCAGCGCCAGCGCGTCGCCATGGGGCGTGCGATCGTCCGCGATCCGAAGGTGTTCCTGTTCGACGAGCCGCTCTCGAACCTGGACGCCAAGCTGCGGGTGCAGATGCGCACCGAGATCAAGCGCCTGCGCGACCGGCTGCGCGCCACCACGATCTACGTCACGCACGACCAGGTCGAGGCGATGACGCTCGCGGACCGGATCGTCGTGATGCAGGGCGGACACATCCAGCAGCTCGGCACGCCGGAGGAGATCTACGACACCCCCGCCACGACCTTCGTCGCCGGGTTCATGGGCGCTCCCGCGATGAACCTGCTGCCCGGCGCGATCGCCCGGGGCGCCGCCATGCTGCCGGACGGAACGGCGATCCCGCTGCCGGCCGATGCGCACGGCTATGAGGGCGAGGCGCTGGTGATCGGCCTGCGCCCCGAGCGTCTCGCCTACCTGCCCGATGGGGCGATGACCGACCGGCCGGTGATCGAGGCGTCGGCCGTGGTGGTCGAACCGCTGGGCTCGGAGACGCTGGTGACGCTCGACCTCGCCGGCGAGGCGCTGCACGTGAAGGTTCCGCCGCGCAGCGTGCGCCGGCCGGGCGAGCGGGTGCGGCTCGCGATCGCGCCCGACAGCGTGCATCTGTTCGACCGCGACACGGGGCGGCGGCTGTGACGGCGCCGATGACGGTCGCGCTGATCGGCTACGGCGCCTGGGGCCGGCACCATGCGCGCGCGGTCACGGCCGCCCCCTCGGCACGGCTCGCGGTGATCGCCGCGCGCGGTGACGCCGGCGAGGCCGCGCGGGCCGACTGGCCCGCGGCGCGCGTGCTCGCGGACTGGACCGACGCCGTCTCTGCTCCCGAGGTCCAGGCCGTGTTCGTCGCCGTGCCGAACCACCTGCATGCAGCGGTGGCGCTCGCCGCCTTGCGCGCAGGCAAGCACGTGCTGCTCGAGAAGCCGATGGCGCTGACGATCGCGGAGTGCGACGCGCTGATCGGGGCGGCCCGGGCATCCGGGCGCGTTCTGACGATCGGCCACGAGATGCGTCTCTCGACACAGTGGGGACGGATCGGCGCGCTGATCGACGAGGGCGCAATCGGCAGACCGCAGGCGGTGCAGATCGCGCTGTTCCGCTTCCCCTACCGTTCGGGCTCCGGTGGTTGGCGCTACGACCGCGCGCGCGTCGGCTCCTGGCTGATCGAGGAGGCGGTGCACCACGCCGACCTCTCGCTCTGGTGGCTGCGCGGCGCGGGCGAGCCGGTCTCGCTCCGTGCCGACGCCGTCGGCGATGCCGGCATGCCGCGTGCGTTCAGTGCGACGCTGCGCTTCGCCGATGGCGCCTCCGCCACATTCGTCAACACCGTTGCGGGGTTCGAGCATCACCTCGCGGCCTCGGTGATCGGCGAGCGCGGCGCGATCCGTGCCTTGTGGTCGGCGGCGATGGACCGGGCCGAGACCGCGACCGCGAGCCTGCACCTGTTCCGCGGCCGTGCGGCCCCCGGCGAGCGAGCCGAGGCTCTGGACTTCGCGCCCTCGGGTGAAGTCTACGAACTCGCGACACAGGCCGAGGCAGCGATCCAGGGCTTCCGCGCCGGGCGCGCGATCGTCACGCCCGAGGAAGGGCGCGCGGCGGTCGCGGTCTGCCTGCTCGCCGAGCGCTCGGCACGCGAGGGCCGCGAGATCGCTTGGCGCGAGGCCGCCGCCTGATCTAGCATCGCAACCAATCCGCACACATACACCGGAGGAACCCCATGCTTGGCCGCCGCTCCGCCCTCAGGGCATCCGTGGCACTCGCCGCCTCACTCGCAACGCCGGCGATCGCGCAGACGCGCCGGCGGATCAGCTTCCTCACCTGGAACATCATCGACCAGGAGCCGCTGATCCGCGGCTGGATCGAGAGCTTCCAGCGCGCCAACCCCGGCGCCGAGGTGGAGTGGCTCGACAAGAAAGGACCGGAGCTGCCGCCGTTCTACCAGACGCAGCTCGCCGCCGGCACGCCGCCCGACGTGATCAACACCCAGGGCGCGCTCTGGCTCGAATACGCCGCCAACGGCGCGCTGTTGGACCTGACCGAGGCGATCTCCGGCGATGCCGCGATGAAGTCGCGGTTCAACGCCGAGTATCTCTCGAACTGGACCTATCGAGACCGCAACTTCATGGTGCCGTTCTACATCACCAAGACATTGCTTTTCTATAACAAGCCGCTGTTCCGGCAGGCTGGGCTCTCCGGCCCGCCCGGCTCGTTCGACGACATTCTCGGCTTCGCCGACCGGATCAAGGGCGGCGACCGGACGGGCTTCCTGACGCTCAACTTCGACTGGCTCTACTGGCCGCTGTTCGTGATGAACGGTGTCGAGCTGCTCACCCCGGACCTGAGGAAGGTCGCGTTCAATACGCCGAAGGCCGCCGAGGTGGTCGAGAAGCTTGCGCGCGCCTCCGACAGCGGCGCGATCAACAAGATCTCCTGGACCGGCCGCTGGGTCGAACCGAACGGCGCATTCGGCGCCGGCAATGTCGGCATGCTGCACGCCCACAGCCCGGCCTACTACTTCTTCCGCGGCCAGGGGGCCTGGGTGACGCCCGAGACGCTCGGAGTCGCGCATGCGCCGGGCGGCTACTCGACGCCGAACAGCCACGGCCTCGGCGTCAGCAAAGGCTCGCGCCACCCCGAGCTTGCCGTCGCCTTCGTCAAGCACGTCACGGCGGATGCGCAGGCGGGCCAGCTCGCGAACCAGCGCCGCATCCTCACCGGCAATACCGCCGTCGATACCGCGCTGCTCGCGAAGCTCGAAAAGGAGGACCCGACAGTCCACGTCATCCTGCGCACCCAGATCGAGCACACCGACAGGATGGTGGGCAACTGGCGCACGCCGCTCGACAGCCGGATCAAGGAGGCGTTCTGGCCGGAGCTCCAGAACGCGCTGCTCGGGCGCAAGCCGGCAGCGCGCGCGCTCGCGGATGCCGAGCGACGCGTGCAGCGGGAGCTCGACCGGGCCTGAGCGTGACCAAGGCGGTCTGCTGGTACGGCAGGAAGCGGACACGCGAGCTCGCGCTGATCGTCTGCTTCCTGCTGCCCTCGCTCGCGATCTTCCTGCTCTACCGGCTGATCCCGCTCGGCTGGAATGCCGTGCTGTCGTTCCAGTCGTGGTCGCCGATGCGCCCCGCCCGCTGGGTCGGGTTCGAGCACTATGCCGAGATGTTCCTCTGGGACGACGTGTTCTGGCAGGCGCTCTGGAACACGTTGATCTGGATCGGCGCCGCGCCGATCGCGATCGTGCTGGCTCTCGGCATCGCGCTGCTGGTCAACAGCGACCTCAAGGGCGCGTCCGTGTACCGCACGATCGTGTTCCTGTCCTACCCGCTGATGACGGTCGCGGTCGGGATCATCTGGCGCTGGATGTATGACGAGCGCGGCGGATTCTTCAACTGGGTGCTCCGTTCCGCCGGGATCATCGACCAGCCGCTCGGCTTCCTCGCCTCGTTCGACATGGCGCTGCCCGCGGTGATCGTCACCGACATCTGGCAGGTGATCGGCTTCTACATGATCGTGCTGCTGACGGGGCTCCAGTCGATTCCACAGCACCTCTACGAAGCTGCGCGGATCGACGGCGCGCCCGCCTGGGCACGGTTCTTCCGCATCACCCTGCCGATGCTGCGCCCATCGCTGTTCCTGTGCGCCGTCATCGGCCTGCTCAACAGCTTCACGAGCTTCGATCTCGTCTACATCATGACCAATGGCGGGCCGGGCCACGCCACCGAGCTGCTGATCACCTACATCTACAAGGCCGGGTTCGGGCAGACGAAATTCGACTACGCCGCCGCGATCACGGTCGTGCAGTTCGGGCTGCTGCTGCTGCTGACCGTGCTCGCCAACTGGGCGGCCGGCGGCAATGCCGGCGCGGTGGAGCGCGACTGATGCGCCGCGGCTTTCCCTGGGCCCGCCACGCCGTGCTGGTGGTCGTCTCGGCGATCATGCTGCTGCCGTTCTACTGGGTGCTGAAGACGGCGATCACCGACGAGAACATCTACGCCTATCCCCCGCGCCTGACGCCGCTCGACCCGCATCTCTTCAACTTCGTCGATGTCTGGTACCTGATCCCGTTCCCGCGCTACCTGCTCAACAGCGTGATCGTCTCGGCCATGGCGGTCGCGGGCAACGTCGTGCTGAATGCGCTCGCGGGCTATGCGCTGACGAAGCACTTCCCCGCCAGGCGGCTGGTGCTGCTGCTGCTGCTCTCCTGCATGCTGATCCCGTTCCAGGCGACCATCATCCCGGCCTATCTGATCTCCGCCCGGCTCGGCGTGCTGAACACCCATCTCGGCCTCGCCCTGCCGCTGCTCTCCACCATCGTCTGCATCTTCATCTACAAGGCGTCGTTCGAGGCGGTGCCGCGTAGCCTGATCGACGCCGCGCGGATCGACGGGCTGTCGGAGTGGCGCATCATCGTGACCGTGCTGCTGCCGCTCTCCAAGCCGGCGATCGCGACCAACGTGATTCTCGCCTTCATCTGGTCGTGGAACAGCTTCATGTGGCCGCTGATCATCACGCGCGACTCCGAGATGCAGACCCTTCCGCTCGGACTCGCGCGCTTCCTCTCCTATCTCGAGGACACCACCGGCGCGCTCTATGCCTTCGTGGTGATGGTGCTGGTACCCGGGCTCCTGGTGTTCCTGATGGCGCAGAAGGAGTTCATCCGCGGACTCACGTCGGGGGCGACCAAGGGATGAGGGTGCCGGCCTGGCTCCGCTCGCGCTGGACGGTGGTGCCGGGAGCGATTGCGGCGATCACGCTCGGGTGGAACCTCTACGTCACCGCGAACGCGACCGGCGTCATCGCGGGCCGGGTGGTCGATCGCACGGGCGCGCCGGTCGCTGGCGCAACCGTGACGTTGTTCAATCGGTCGTTCATCACCAACGACCCGCGCCAGCGCGCCGTGACAGCCGCCGACGGCCGCTTCCGCTTCGAGAACAACGACAGCCACGCGGTGCAGATCGAGGCGGAGATCGACGGTGTGGGCCGGAGCGAGCGGATGACGGTGCGGCTCTGGTTCCGCGCGCAGGAGCGGCGGATCGAGACGCCGCTTGTGCTGGCCACGCGATGAGGATCGACGGCAACACGCAGATCATCGCGATCGTCGGCGACCCTACGGCACACATCAAGGGATTCGCGGAGTACGAAATGGCGATCGCGGCGCGCGGCGCGAATGCGGTCTACCTCGCGATGCATGTCGCGCCGGACGGGCTGGCTGCGTTCCTCCGCGGCATGCGGCAGGTCCGGAACCTCGCCGGGCTGGTCCTGACGATCCCGCACAAGATCGCCGGACTTACCGCCGCGATACCGGATGAGGCGGCCCGGCTCGCCGGGTCGGCCAACATCCTGCGGCCTTCCGGCGCGGG